>DAIESF010000345.1 GCA_027346425.1 Gemmatimonadota bacterium
CATCTGCGTCATCGCCTCTTCGCGCAGCGAGTGCCGCCTCCATCTGCGTCATCGCCTCTTCGCGCAGCCAGTTGGCCACCGGATCGTGGATGATGTGGATCCCGGGGAATGGGGCGATCGCTTCGCGAAACCCCTCGCTCCGGTCGCGTGCCGGCGTCGACCCCGGGAGCCCCTTGATCTCGACGATGTCGCCAGTCCCGTTCAGCACCTTGGCGACGTACTCCCCCGCCGCACGCCCGATGGCGCGGTTATCGGCGCCGATGAACGTGGTGTACGTATCCCCCTCGATTTCGCGATCGAGGACGACCACCGGGATCCCTTGCTCAAAAGCGCGCTTCACGATGGGCGTGAGCGGCCTGGCTTCGTTCGGCGAGATGATCAGGAGGTCGATCTTCTGGCGCAGGAAGTTCTCCACGTCGGCGACCTGTTTGGCGTTGTCTTGCTGCGCATCGGCGTAGACGAACTCGAGTTCCGGATGCCCCTTCGCCGCCGCAGCCACCTCGGCGTTCATCGCCACACGCCACGGCTCGCCAAGGTTGGCCTGCGAGAAGCCGACCAGCTTCTTCCCGCCCTGCTCGCGACCGCACGACGCGAGGCTCGCCGTGGCGAGGGTCACCCACGCGACACACCCAATGAGGCGCATGCCCCTGATGCTGCGACGCTGCGTGCACCGCAACACGCTACGTCGCCCGACGCCGCTGGAGCCAGACCGCCGCGAGAATGATGACGCCCTTGAGGACCAGCTGGAGGTTTGCGTCGACATTGTTGAGTCCCATGCTGTTGTTGATGACTCCGATGGTTAGGATCCCCACCAGAGTCCCCGCCACGCTCCCCGATCCGCCGCTCAGCGCCGTCCCGCCGATCACCACGGCCGCAATCGCATCGAGCTCGTAGGCGACACCATCGTTAGGGTTGCCTTGCTCGAGTTGCGCGCAATGCACCAGCCCCGCCACTCCCGCAAGGAGGCCGGAGATGACATACACGCCCGCCGTGTGCCACGCCACGCGCACCCCGGAGAGCCGCGCCGCCGACGCGTTGTCACCGATGGCATACAGGTACCGCCCGCCGCGCGTGCGCTCGAGAAACACGTGCATCGCGAGCACCGAGGCGACGAAAATCACGGCCGGCGCCGGGACATACGGAATGAGTGGCGCCGCCAGTGCGCGCACCGACTCCGGCGCACCGCCCTCGCCGAAGCCGAGCGGGATTGCCGTCCCACCGCTCAGGTAACGGGCCGCGCCGCGCGCCGCGCTCATCGTCGCCAGGGTAGCAATGAAGGGGGGAAGCTTCCACCGGGCGACGACGACGCCATTGAGCCATCCCCACAGCGCTCCAGCTGCAAGGACGACCACCGCCGTCGAGGCGAGCCCCACTCCCGCCTTCATGAGGAGCCAGGCGGCGAGCGTCGCGCCGAACGCGAGAATCGATCCCACCGAAAGGTCGATCCCGCCGGCGATGACCACCGCCGTCATCCCGACCGCCAGGATCCCCTTCTCCGCGACCTGCCGAAGGATGTCGGTCAGGTTGCCGATGTCGAGAAAGACCGGGCGCCCGCCACGAGTCGGCGAGAAGACGACGGCGAGCACGAGCACGGCGAGCAATCCGAGGGCGCCGCGATACCGCGCCAGCCGCTGCATCACCGCGCCGCGCGAGGTAGGTGCGTCTCCGCCCCCTGGCGCCCCGCCGTTTCGCGCCGACGCCTCGTGGCTCCCGGTCACGCCCCCATCGCTCATCGCCTGCGCAACACTCCCATGCGCACCAGGCTCCTCCTCCGAGAGCGACTGCGCCCCGGCCGCCGCCGCCAATACCTTCTCCTCGGTTGCGTCGCCTCGCGCGAACTCCGCCACGACCCCCCCATTCCGGAAGACGACGACGCGATGACATTGCGTGAGCACTTCGGACATGTCCGACGACGCCAGCAGGACCCCGAATCCTTCCTGCGCCAGCGCATGGAGTTCGCGGTACAGCTCCGCACGTGCCGCGAGATCGATCCCGCGGGTCGGTTCATCGAGTAGCAGGACCCTGGGCGCTGCGAACAGGCACCGCGCGAGCAACGCCTTCTGCTGGTTTCCACCGCTCAGCGTGGCGATCGGCACCGATGCCGACGCCGCGCGCACGCCGGTGCGCTTCATCAGCGCCGCGGCGGCCGCCGCCGCCCCCCGCTCCCCGATCCATCCCCACCTGCTGACTCGCTCCAGCGCCGACATCGTGATGTTCCGGTCGACACCCAACTGCGGGAAGATCCCGTCCGCCTTTCGCTCTTCGGGCAGCAGGACCATCCCCGCGTCGCGCGCCGCAGTCGGTGTCGTGGGCTCGTACTCGCGCCCATCCAGCCAGATGCGACCGCGCACCGGCGATGCGTGAGCGCCAACGAGGGCGAGCAGCAAGTCGGTGCGCCCGGCGCCAACGAGTCCGGCCAGCCCCACGACTTCTCCCGCGCGTACGCGCAGGCTCACGTCGCGCAGCCGCCCCCCGGCGTGCTCGCTATCAGGCTCCACCGAGAGCCCTTCGATGCGCAGGACATCGCGCGTCGCCGGCGGCACCGCTGGCAGGTCCACGGGCGGGATGTTGCGCCCCACCATCAGTCGCACGAGATCCGCGGCCATGAGGCCGGCGGCGTCGCGCGTGACGACACGCTTTCCGTCGCGCATCACCGTCACCCTGTCCGCCAGCCGCAATATCTCGTCGAGTTTGTGCGAGACATAGACGACCCCCGCCCCCCCGGCCGCAAGCGTGCGGATCACCTGCTCCAGGCGCCTTTCCTCGCTGGCGCCGAGCGAGGCGGTCGGCTCGTCCATGATCAGGCAGCGGGCATGACACGACAGGGCGCGCGCGATCGCCACCAGCTGTCTGTCGCCAGGTGCAAGGTCGCCGACCGGCATGTCGGCGTCGATGTGGGTCGCCCCGACGGCGTCCAACTGCTCGCGCGCAACCGCGCGCAGCACCCCGCGGTCGATCAGCCCGTGCGCGCCACGATCTTCGCGCCCCAGCGAGATGTTCTCGGCCACACTCAGCGAAGTCACCAGCTGCAATTCCTGCGGGATCATGGCGACCCCCGCCGCCATGGCGGCGCGTGGCGAGGAGAGCGACCGAACCACCCCTTCCACCGCGATCACCCCCTCGTCGCCCTGCAACGATCCGGACAGCAGCTTGCCCAGCGTCGATTTCCCCGCCCCGTTCTCGCCCACGAGGGCGTGGACTTCTCCCGCACGCAGGTCGAAATCCACGGCCGAGACCGCCCGCACGCCAGGAAAGGCGATCCCGACGCCGCGCGCCTCGATAAGGGGAAGACGGGAGGGCGGGCGGGATGGATTCAGCGACGGTGCTCCGCGCCCTGGTGCCGGTCGAGCGTGTCGTGCACGTCGCCGCACACGTTGACCTGCATCCCCATCGCCTGTGCCATGTGCGCCTTTCGCACGAGCGCGCGCAGTGCCATCTCAGCGCTGTCGGCGTAGACCACCTGAATGTGGTTAGCCTGGTGCTTCGACATCAACTGGTCGCGGCTGATTCCGTAGAGGATCGCGTGCATGATGGGCCACTGCGGCGTCGTCGCCATCCACCGCCGCTCCGTCTCTTCCCGCGACAGCTGCACGACCCCGCCACGCCCGATGTCCATGTGCAGCGCGTCACCCTGCACGTAGATGCGGCTCCAGACG
Organism: Gemmatimonadota bacterium; assembly: GCA_027346425.1. Classification (GTDB taxonomy): domain Bacteria; phylum Gemmatimonadota; class Gemmatimonadetes; order Gemmatimonadales; family Gemmatimonadaceae; genus SCN-70-22. The sequence goes on from DAIESF010000345.1 coordinate 3,657, forward strand.
ATCTCACCCGACTTGCTGACGCCCTTGAGCGTCGATCCCCCTTGGGGGAAGTACATCGGTGGTTGTCGCTCCCCCGTCGCGCCAGCGTACCCGCCAATGAAGTGCGATGCCGGCGCTGCCCCGCTGATCTCGAAGACCCACACGAACTCATCCACACCGTTATCGCGCACCGGGGCTCCCCAACGGACGTCGTGCAGCGTGTTCGACGGGTCCATCCCGAGCGCGCGCCAGGTGATGTCGGTGATCAAACCGTCCACCCCGGCGCATTCGTCCACCTCATTGAAGTGGGTCACCGCGCGAGCGGCGAACAGCTCGGTCCCCGCGGCATCGACGACGGGAGGACGGTCCGGATTGTTGAGGAGCCCCTCGGTCAGGTCCGACGCGACGCACATGTCCTTGAGCCCCTGCTGATACTGGATCCCGATCGCCGAGCAGCCGAAGTCGTGCGCCATCCGCACCGCGGCGTCGTACATGCGGAGCCCCTCAAGGACCTGTCGCTCGGTGAGCGTCGTCGCCTCGTCCGTCCCCAACGTGAATTGCATCCCACGCGCGAGCAGCCACTCGTAATGACGCCGGGCGGTGCCCTCGGGCACCTGCAGCATCGCGGCATAGAGGGCGCTTTGGCTCAGCCGCTCCTTGAAGAGCCCCATCGCATGCATGAGGTGGTCGGGGATGATGGCGTTGTACATCCCCATGCACCCCTCGTCGAACACCCCGAGTATCGCCTGCTGGTCGCGCAATCGCTCTCCGTCAGCGCTCCCCGCGTCCCGATCAGCGTCGAATGACCGACCGAAGGGGGCGTCGCGCAGGGGGCGCGCATGCGACACGTCATGCCGGATGCGCCCGCCGCGCAACCACTCCCCGATCGCAACGCGCGCGAAGTCATCGGTGAAGTCGTCGCTCCAGATGGTCGAGTAATCGATCCCCGCCTTGGTGAGCGACCCATTGAGGTTCAGCAGTCCCACCAGCCCCGGCCACTGCCCGCTCCAGTTGGCCAGCGTGAGGATCGGTCCGCGATGTCGCGTCAACCCGGCCAACACGTGGCTCGTGTACTGCCACACCGCCTCCGCCACCACCAGCGGTGCCGTCGGGTCGATCGACCGGAAGACTTCGATCCCGTGCCGCTGTCCGTCGATGAAGCCATGCCCCTTGCCTGCATCTACCGGGTGGCCGCGCACCACCCGCCGCCCCAGCGCAGCGAAGGTGCGCGTGACCGTCGCCTCGAGCTCGGCTTGTGCCGCCCAGCAGGTCTGGTTGGCGCTCAGTCGCGAGTCGCCGCTCGCGACCAGCACGATGTCACGCGCTGTCATTGAAGTGGCATTTCGCGAAAGGTGCCTCGCCCCTCAGCGGGTGGTGCCGCCGGGAGCGACGGCCCCGGACCCTGAGCCGCATCCAGCGCCGCCGGCGCGAGCACGGTGAGCGTAAGGATGACCACACGACTTCCGGCTCGGCGCGACGGCATGACGGGAGCGGTTCGAGGCCGCGCGAATGTATCGGCCGCCGCCATCACTGGCAATCGCTTGGGGCTCTCCTCTAGCCGAGGCCCACTGGCGGCGGGAGTATTGTGCGTACCCCACCCACCCACGGACCTAACGAATCTTCCGGAGCCGCTCCTGATGCCAAGCCTGTCCCGTCGCGCCGTCGTCGTGGCCTCGCTTGCCCTGGCCGTCATGCCAGGACGGGCACTCGTGGCCCAGCTTCCCACGGTACTCGATCCGTTCCGGCTCACCCAGCCGCGCGACTTCGAGGCCTTTCGCTCGTCCAGCAATAATCCCGATCTGGACAGCAACGACGACAGCGCGCGCCCCCTTCCTGGCGAGACCAGCGTCCTCGCCGACCTCGAGGGACCCGGGGTGATCACGCACATGTGGATCACCGTTGCCGCCAGCGAATACGCATGGCCGCGACTGCTCCGGCTACGCATCTACTTCGACGGCAGCACGACGCCGAGCGTCGACGCACCGCTGGGCGACTTCTTCGGCGTCGGGCACGGGATGGAGCGCCCCCTGAATTCACAAACTGTCCGCAACAGCTCGGCAGGACGGTCGCGGAACGAGTACTGGCCCATGCCGTTCCACAGGTCAGCCAAGGTGACCGTCACCAACGAGGGGAGGCGGCGCGTACAAAACCTGTACTATCAGGCGGACTGGGCGAAGTACAAGTCGCTCCCCGCCAGTACTCCGTACTTTCACGCGCGATACCGTCAGGCGCTCCCTACGAAGCTCGGAGCCAAGTACGAGGTGCTGCACACCAAGGGACGCGGTCACTACGTAGGCACTGTCCTCAGCGTCATACAGAACCAGCCCGGATGGTTCGGCGAGGGCGATGACTTCTTCTATGTGGACGGACGGAAGACCGCCAACATCGAGGGGACCGGGACCGAGGACTACTTCAATGACGCCTGGTCGTTCCGGGTCACTGAAGGCCCCAACTACGGGGTGACCGTTGCCGAAGGCACCGACCTTGGGTCCCGAATGACGGCCTATCGATGGCACATCGCCGACCCCATTCCCTTCGCCAACGAACTGAAGTTCGACATCGAACACGCCGGGTGGACCTACAACAACGACGGCACGGTTCGCAGCGCGTTCGAGGAGCGCGAGGACCTCTTCAGCACGGTCGCCTTCTGGTACCAGCGCGGGATCGCCAGCGGGCAGCCGGAGCCACCGTACGGGGCCGCGCGCCTTCCGCACGGCAATGCCGTGCAGCTCGAGGTCGAGCAGCGCGCCAGTGAGGCGGTGGGGACGCGCGGCAAGATCTCCGTGCAGAAGGAAGTCTTCTGGGGAAAAGACATCATGCTCTTCGAGGGCGAGGGGGGCGGGGCGCGCATCGATGTCCCGTTCGACGTGGCCGAGGACGGGCGCTACGAACTCATCGCCCAGGTGGCAGGGGCACCTGACTACGGCACGTACTCCGTCCTCATCGACGGCAAGGTTCCGGGGAGCGGGACCGAGTTGGAACACGAACCGGGGGCCAACATGGGTGCTGGGCCCTCAATCGACGCCTACTACACCGAATTGTTTGTCGGTGAGGACCGGGTGCTCGGCTGGCCCCGACTGAGCAAGGGGCGGCATACCGTGTCGTTCATCTGCACGGGGAAGAACGCCGCCTCCACCAACTACTTCCTGGGGCTCGACGGGCTTGTTCTGCAGCGCGTCGCCAACGAGCGGGCCAATCGCGGCGCCGACTCCGCGATGGCGAACAACCCGGCCGACCGACTGCGCAGCATCGGTGCCTTGGGCCCCCGAGGCGCGGCACAGCTGGCCGCGCTCGAGGCCGGCCTCGCGTCGGCGTCGCCTGACGAGCGGGCCGCGGCAGCGTGGGCGTTCACGCAGCTCAAGACGGCGGCGCACCCTGCAGTCTCGGCGCTTGCCGGCGCGCTCGGCGACGATGACTACGTCGTGCGCGGACTCGCCGCCCTGGCGTTGCGTGATGCAGGACCGTTGAACGACGCCGCGATCGATGCGCTTGCCGAGCGCCTCACCGACCCCGATGATGGTGTACGCATGGCGAGCGCGTGGGCTATCGCCGCACAGGGGGCGCGAGCCATGCGTGTGTTCGATGCACTCATGGCTGCAGGGAGGGCGCAGCCGCAGCACCCCCACGTCCAGCGCGCGGTCGCCGATGCCTTCGGCGCAATTGGGCCATCGGCGCGCGCGGCACTTCCGGTACTGGAAGAGTTGGCCAAGGGAGTGCGCGTGCGGTGGAATGCCGTGGCGGCCATCAAGAAGGTGAGGGGAACCCAATGAACGGAGAGACATCGAAGTCGACGAACGACCCCAACGCGGCGAAGGCGAGCGCGACACGCCGTGCCTTCCTGAAGGTCGCGGGCACCGTCGCCGCTGGCGCCGCTGCCGCCACCGTGGGATGCGCCCCGTCACCGTCCAGCGAACGCGCTGCCGACGGTGGCACCCCGCGCGAGCCGCGCGATGCCGGCTTTGATCGCCGGGTCCTGGACGCGCTCGGCGAGGTGATGCTGCCGGAGTCGTTAGGTGCGGCCGCGCGCGCCGCCGCCGTCTCGGCCTTCGTTGCGTGGGTGGACGGCTACAACCCGGTCGCCGAGGAGATGCACGGCTACGGATATGCCGACATTCGCTATCTCCCGCCCGATCCGGCGCCGGGGTGGCGCGCGCAACTCGAGGGTCTCGAGCTGCTCGCCCGCAAGATGCACCAGAAGTCGTTCCCCGCGCTCGACGGCGACGGGCGAAAGGACGTGGTCACCGCCGCGCTTGCCTCGGTCCCGGGGGAGCGACTCCCTGATCCGTTAGGCGCCCCACACGTGGCCGTCGCCCTCGCAGCCCACTGGGCCGCCTCGCCCGCCGCGTGGGACCTCGCTCTCGGTGCGCAGGTCGGCGCCGGCACCTGCCGCAAGCTCCACGATGTCGTCAGCAGGCCGCTCCCGATCGTTGGGGTAACAGCATGAAGACGATCGAGACCGACATCCTCATCATCGGGAGCGGGATCACCGCCGCGCTCATGGCGGCGCGCCTCGCCGAGACCACCAAGCGCGCCATCACCGTGGTCGAGGCTGGGCGGGCTACCACGCCACGCGAGGAGCGCGCCAAGGCGCGCGAGCGGTACATGGCGTACGGTGAGGATCCGTGGAAGCGGGACCACCTCGATGACCAGAACGCCTTCGGCACCACGTGGGGATTTTCCCCAAGCATGCACGTCGGCGGGCTGGCGATGCACTGGGGAGGCGTGGCCCCGCGCTATTCGCCCGAGGACTTCAAGACCCGGTCACTGTACGGCATCGGCGACGACTGGCCCTTCACATACGGCGACCTCGACCCGTTCTTCCAGGAGGCCGAGGAGCGAATGGGAGTCGCCGGCGAGCAGGGGCCTCCGGCACTCGACCCGCGTGGCAAGCCGTACCCGCTCCCGCCGCTCCCCATCAATTACAACCTCGCCCAGCTGCAACGATGGGCGTCCACGGCGGATATCGCCGCATGGAGCACCCCGTCGGCCAAGAACTCCATCCCCTTCGACGGGCGCGCGCAGTGCCAGCGCTGCGACACGTGCTACCCCGTATGTCCCAGCGGCGCCAAGTACTCCCCCGACTTCACGTGGGATGCGCTCGTGCAGGCGAAGAAGGTCACTCTGGTCACCGAGACGCTGGTCCGGCGACTGGTTGCCGACCCCGCCACGGGACGCATAACGAGGGCGACCGGGAACCGCACCGACAGCAGCGGCGAGGAGGTTTCGATCGAAGCGAAGACGTTCGTCCTCGCCGCCGGCTTCGTCTGGTCAGCTCACCTCCTCCTGCTCTCGCGAGACGCGGCCCATCCCGGTGGGCTCGCCAACCGGAGCGGACTTGTCGGGCGCTATCTCGCCGGGCACCGTAACATCGGGGCCCAGCTCGCCCTGCCGATGGAGCTGTATCCCGGTGTGAACGTGCAGCACTCGCTCGTGTCCAAGCAGTTCATGCGCGAGAGCTATCGCGGGCGCTACCTCCGCCACGACCTCCGCATCTGGGAGTCGAGCGTCGGCCGCGAACCCAGGTTCCGTGGCGGCGACGGCGCGCTGCTGTTCGGCGATGCCATGCTCGCCGACTGGAGGAAGCGCGCCACGGGGGCGACCGCGCGCGTGCGCGCTTACTACGACGTCCTCCCCGATCGCGAGAGCAAGCTCGTGCTGGATGGCGCAAGGAAGAACCGCTTCGGCGATCCGATGCCGAACGTCACCTTCCGCGATGCCCCTGAGAGCGCGACGCTGCGCGAATGGCAGGAGGAGCAGATCCGGGAACTCTTCCGGCGCATGGCCAAGGCGGGCGGAGGAGAGATTCTCTCGATGCGGAACAGCGCCGGCGACGTTGGGCAGGAGCATCCCACCGGCGGGTGCCGCATGGGCGACGATCCCGCGGCCAGCGTCGTGGATGCGTGGGGGCGCGCCCACGATCACGAGAACCTGTGGGTGGCGGGTGCCCCCACGCAGCCGAGCGCCTCATGCTGCAATGGGACGCTGACCTTCGTCGCGGTGGGGCTCAGGACAGCAGCGGGAATCGCGGGGGAGAGGTAGGGACGCCAACTGTTTGAGCGCGCGTCCGTTTCCACGAATGAGCGCGCGCGTTCCACGAATGCGCATGGAAATGCGTCACAGCACGCACGTGCACGACAACCAATCGATGGAGGAGACAGTGGATTCGACGCATGAAGACGGAGTCCGGCTTCCTGACGAGGGCGTCAACCGTCGCAATTTCCTGCAGGGCGCCATGGCGGGGGCAGCGGTCTTCGCACTGGGCAACAACGCCAGCCCATTCATGCCCAACGGGCGCGTCGTCGAGCAGGACGTCATCGCCCAGATCGCCGCCCAGATTGCCGCGCAGCACGACGCCACTGTGCAGATGCTGCGAGACTGGATTGCGCTGCCATCGATTGCCGCCGAGAACCTGAACTACCCGCAGGGCCCCGAGTACATGGCCGGGCTCGCGCGTGAGGCCGGATTCCAGCGCGTCGACGTCGTTCCCACCTCGGGAAAAGCCGGCGTTTTCGCCACGCTCGATGCCGGGGCGCCTACGACGCTTGCCATCTACTTCATGTACGACGTCAAGCAGTACGACCCGAAGGAGTGGACGTCGCCTCCGCTCGAGGGACGCATCGTCGATCGTCCAGGCGTCGGGAAGGTGATGATCGGGCGCGGGGCGACCAACACCAAGGGACCGCAAGTCGCGCTGCTTGCCGCGCTCCACGCCTTCAAGGCCGCCGGACGCAAGCCCCCTGTCAACATCGTGCTCGTCTGCGAGGGCGAGGAGGAGATCGGCTCGCCGAACTTTTCGCAGATCGTCGTCAAGCCAGAGGTGGAGGCCGCGCTGCGGAAGAGCGTCGGGATCATCATACCGTTAGGCAGCCAGGGACTCGACGGCACCGTCGAGGTCAACCTCGGCGCCAAGGGAATCTGCGAGCTCGAGCTGGTCGCCACAGGCGAGAAGTGGGGACGGGGTCCCAGGCTCGACGTCCACTCGTCGCTCGCCGCACACATCGACAGCCCGGCGTGGCACCTCGTGCAGGCGCTCAACACCCTCATCAGGCCCGACGGTCACACACCGGCCGTCGAGGGCTTCTTCGACCAGGTGCGTCCCCTCTCGGCCGAACAGCGACGCATCCTCGCGGCCGCCATTCCACGCAAGAACGAGGAAGCGACGAGGAAGGCGTTAGGCGTCCAGCGCTGGATCGAGGGCGAACCGTGGGCCAAGTCGCTGGAGCGCCTCGTCTCGCAACCCACCATCAACATCGAAGGTCTCGTGGGGGGGTATACCGGTCCGGGCGGCAAGACGATCCTGCCGCACCGCGCCGTGGCCAAGATCGACATGCGCCTCGTCCCCAACATGACCGCCAAGGGAACGCTCGACCTGCTCAAGAAGCACCTGCAGAAGCACGGCTTCGGCGACATCGAGGTGAACATGACGGGCGGCTACGACCCCACCGAGACGCCGGCCGACTCGCGCCTCGTCAAGGGAATGCTCGCCGCCTATCGGAAGTCCGGCATCGATCCCATCCTCTGGCCGCGCCTGGCCGGATCGTGGCCCGGATCAACCTTCACCGGGGCGCCGCTCCGGCTCCCGGCCGGGATCTTCGGCCTCGGGCATGGTGGCGGGGCGCACGCGCCTGACGAGTACTTCGTCATCGAGTCGTCGAATCCCAAGGTATCCGGGATCGACGGCGCCACGCGCTCGTACGTGGACTTCTTCTACGCGCTGGCGTCCGCGTGAGATCGTGAGGGCGCGGTGAGGGGGGCGGGCCTGCGGATCGCATTCCGCGGCGTGGTGGCGGCGCTCGCGGCATTCGCCTGCGCGGGGAGTGCGGACACTACCGGCCCCGGCGCTTGCGCCCCAACGGCGCGCCACCCCGACGCCATCGGCTGCGCCTACGTCTACGGCAAGGTCACCGACGGCCGAGGCGTGGCGCTGGACAGCATCGACGGTCTCGTGCGCATGAGCGACACTTGCGCCTGCTCGTCTCCGCGCGTCGAGGGGGATGAGAATGGTGTCTATGCCGTCGTCGTCCATCGCCTCCCGCGCCCTGCGGGCTTCTCCGACACCGCCACCGCGACCGTGGTGGCGCTCGCGAGCGCACCGAAGTACCCGCGGCACATCACCGGGGCAGCGTACTTCGACACGTTGCAGCTGGTGGTGCGCTTTGCCCCCATTGGCGCCGTCCCGCCGCCGACGGAGGTCAACCTGCGGATTCCCCTGCCGTAAGCGGCGGCACGCGAACGCGTGCGCCTACAGCCGATCGATCATCGGCTGCGTGATCAGAACCGTCCCCTTCTCCGAGCGCCGGAACCGCTGCGCGTCCTGGATGGGATCTTCCCCGACGACGAGCCCGGGAGGAATTCGTACCCCGCGATCGACCACCACGTTACGCAGACGCGCCCCGCGCCCGATGTCGACATACGGTTGCACCACCGCCCCCTCGAGCCGCGAGTACGAATGCACCTTCACCCCGGTGAAGAGGAGGCTTCGTTCCAGGTGTGCCCCCGAGACGATGCAACCACCCGACACGAGTGAATTGATCGCCTCGCCGCGACGGTCGCGCTCATCGTGCACGAACTTGGCCGGCGGGGTGAGTTCGCTGTACGTCCAGATCGGCCAGTCGTGGTCGAACAAGTCGAGCGACGGGACCACTGTCGTAAGGTCGATATTCGCCTCCCAGTACGCATCGATCGTCCCGGCGTCGCGCCAGTATGCCTCCGCCTCGGTGTCCGCCTTCACGCACGATCGGCTGAAACGGTGCGCCACCGCCTTCCCGCTCGACACCACGTACGGAATGATGTCCTTGCCGAAGTCGTGGCTAGAGGTGCGGTCGGCCGCGTCACGACGCAGCAGATCGAAGAGGAATGCCGTCTTGAAGACATAGATCCCCATGCTGGCCAGCGCCGTGTGCGGATTCCCGGGAATCCCCGGCGGATCGGCCGGCTTCTCGAAAAAGGCGATGATGCGATCGCGTTCGTCCACGTGCATGACACCGAAGCCCGACGCCTCGCGACGCGCCACCTCGAGCACCCCCACCGTCACGTCGGCCCCTTGCTCCACGTGCTGTTCCAGCATCAGCTCGTAGTCCATCTTGTACACGTGGTCACCCGCCAGCACCACCATGTACTCCGGGTGATACGCCTCGATGATGTCGATGTTCTGGAACACGGCATCGGCCGTTCCGGAATACCACGACGTCTCGCTGACCCGCTGGCTCGCCGGGAGAATGTCGAAGCTCTCGTTGCGCTCGGGACGGAAGAAGTTCCAGCCGCGTTGCAGGTGGCGGATGAGGCTGTGCGCCTTGTACTGCGTGGCCACGCCGATGCGGCGAATTCCCGAGTTGAGCGCATTGGAAAGGGCGAAGTCGATGATGCGCGACTTGCCGCCGAAGAAGACCGCCGGCTTTGCCCGGCGATCGGTGAGCTCATACAGGCGCGACCCCCGCCCACCGGCGAGGACGTAGGCCATCGCGTTACGGGCAATCGTTCCCGCGCGGTAGGAAACAGTCATGTCGGCGTTGCTCTCGTTTGCCGTGTTAGGGCGTGACATGGGAATGGGCGGCGCGTGCGGCATCATCCCCGGCACCACCCCCCCCCAACACTTTGCACCTCCGCCACGCACAGCGTAAGGTTGTGGGATGAACGTTCTGTTTGTCGCCGCCGAGGTCGACCCTCTCGTCAAGACGGGCGGTCTGGCCGACGTGGCTGGCGCCCTCCCGGCAGCGCTCCGGGCGGCGGAACACGACGTGCGCGTCGTGATGCCGAGGTACCGCGTGTTGCGCGAGCGGGGCGTTCCCATGGAAGGCCCGGTCGCCGCCTCGTTCCTCCCCATCGGCGAGTGGGCCGAGGAGCAACGGGTCTGGCGCCTGTCGGGGGGAGCGGCGCCACTCTACCTGCTCGACATCCCCGCCGCCTTCGAGCGTGCGTCGATCTACGGCGAGGGAGACGACCACCGCCGCTTCATCCTCTTCGCGCGCGGCGTCATGGACCTCATGCAGTACCTGCGCGAGGTGGAGGGGTGGCAGCCCGATGTGGTGCACTGCAACGATTGGCATGCCGCGCTGGTCATCAACTACATCAAGACCTTCTACGCATATACGTTCGGCCACATCGCCACCGTTTTCACGATCCACAACCTGGCCTATCAGGGCGCCTCGCCCCCCGAGACCTTGTCGCTCGCGGGATTGAGCGAGCGCGGTCTGGTAGAAAACGGGCTCGGGCCGCGCATCGCCGGCACCTTCAATTTCATGGCGCGCGGAATCGTCTTCGGAGACGTGGTGACCACCGTGAGCCCCACGTACGCGGAGGAGATCATGACCGCGGACTACGGCGAGGGGCTCGACGGCGTGTTGCGCGCCAAGCGGGATCGGGTGGTCGGCATCCTCAACGGGATCGACACCACGGTCTTCGATCCCGCCACCGACCGTCACCTCGCCGCCAACTACAGCGCCGGCGACCCCCTGGGGAGGGTGATGTGCAAGGTCGCCCTCCAGCGAGAGTTCGCCCTTCCGGAAGTCCCGGATCGTCCGCTCCTCGGCGTCGTCTCGCGCCTGGTGGAGCAGAAGGGGCTCGACCTGGTGGAAGCGGTGATGCCATGGCTGCTGCGCGAGACAGACGCGCAGCTCGTCCTGCTGGGGTCGGGGCAGGCGCAGTGGCAGGATACCTTTAGCCGCATTTCCGCGGCGCACCCCACGCGCGTCGGCGTACGCATTGGCTTCGACGCCGCGCTGGCGCAGCGTATTTATGCCGGGAGCGATTGCTTCCTGATGCCCTCGCGTTTCGAACCATGCGGGTTGGGACAGATGATTGCGCTGCGATACGGGAGTGTGCCGATCGTGCGGGCCACCGGTGGGCTCAACGACACGGTGCAGGAGGGGTACGAGGGAAACGGGTTTCGCTTCCATCCCTACGAAGCGCGGTACTTCACCGATGCGATCGGGCGGGCGCTCGCGGCCTATCGTGATGAAGCCGGATGGGCGGTGCTGCGAGAGCGCGGCATGCGCGAGGACAACTCCTGGGCGCATGCGGCGAATCGATATGGGCGCGTGTACGAGGCGGCGCGATGGGTGCGCGGCGCCTGATGGCGGGGGAACTGCGCCGTCACCGCGCGGGGACTTGTCATTGCCCCGATGCACCAGCGGCTCGTAACGTGTTCTGAACGATCTCGCTTTGCGACGCCCCCCCGCGAGGAGGGAAGGATGCCCTACCTGTCAGACGCGGTTCGTTTTGCTGAGGATGTGGCGACCACCGAGGGCGAGCTGCGCCGCGCCTGCGCCATTCTCGCGCTGGACGACACGGGGACGGACGACGTCCTGCGCGCGCGGCTGCGGGCGCACCTCGCACAGCACGACCCGACACGCCCCGTCGTATGCCTCAACCCCGGTACGCGCCCGCGTGCGCGCGCGCGTCCCGGCCCCCGCCTCACATGCCCCGACGCCGACGAGTACGCCCCCGTCTTCGCGGACGAGATCGCCCTCGTTCCATCCGCCGACGACTTCGCGGCAATGCTCGGCGATCAGTTCGACATCACGCGCGCGCTGGCCGCGACGTTTGGTGAAGGGAACGCGGAGCTGCGCTACGCCCCCGACAAGTGGAGCGTGCGCGAGACCATCGGTCACCTGTGCGACTGCGAGCGCGTGCTGTCGTACCGGCTCCTCCGGGCGCTGCGCGCCGACACCGTCACCCTCCCCGGCTTTGACCACGTCGGCTATGTCGCGGCGGGAGGCTTCGAGGCGCGCACGCTCGCCGAAGTTGTCGCGGAGTTCGCCGCGGTCAGAGATGCGACGGTGGCGCTGGTGCGCAGCGCGTCGGCGGAGGCGTTCGCGTTTCGCTTAAGCGTGGGGAGCGGGTCGATCACGGGACGCGCCCTGGCGTACCTGATCGCCGGACACGAGCGGCACCATCAGGGGTTGCTGCGCGAGCGGTACCTGGACGCCGTGCCGCCAGCAGGTGCGTGACGGCACGCCCGCGTCCGGCGATCCAACAACGGCTTGGAGCGCCTGGGAGCGCCGCCGATCGACCCTATTCCGTGGCCTTGCTCTGCCACCCCGCCAGCTGTCGTCCCACGGGCAGTTCCCGCACCCGCACCCCGGTCGCGGCATAGATCGCATTGGCAATCGCCGCGCCCGCCGGCGGCACCCCCGGCTCGCCGATCCCGCCGGGCAGCCCCTCGCTCTCCACCAGGTGCACGTCGACCACCCGCGGCGCCGCCCGCATGCGCGTGACCTGATAGTCGCGATAGTTGCTCTGCACCACCGTCCCCTGCTGGAAGGAGATCTCGCTGTAGAGGGTGTTGCTCATCGCCATGACGAGCGCCCCTTCCATCTGCGCCTTGGCGCGATCGGGGTTGGCGACGAAGCCGGCGTCGACCGCCACCGTCGCCCTCGGGACGAGGACGGTGCCGTCGGGAAGGACCTCCACCTCGACCACCATGGTGATGTAGCTCAGGAAGCTCCGGTGCACCGCTACGCCGCGCCCGCGCCCCCGGGGGAGCGACGTCCCCCATCCGCTCTTCTCGGCCGCCAGCTGCAGCACGCGCCGCGCGCGCCCGCTATCAAGCGGGTGGTCCGTCCAGCTCGCCCCGTAGTTGCTCGCCGGGGCCACGAGTCCCGCCTTGGACAGGTCCACCTGCCGGTCCTTCCCCATCAGCGACACGAGGAACGCCACCGAGTCCTTCCCCGCCGCATGCGCCAGCTCGTCGACGAACGACCCGATGGCAAACCCATGATGAATCGCGTTGACGCTGCGGTACCACCCGATGCGCGTGTGCGCCACGGCGGGGCACGCCTCGACGCTCATGTTGGCGATGTCGAACGGGATGTCGCTTGCCCCATTCGTGAGCTCGTCGGGGCCCGGGCCGGGAACGTTAGGCGCGAACGTCGCGCTGATGGACGGATATGCCGAGCGGTGCAACCACGCGGTCACCTTCCCACTCCCATCCATCCCCGCCTCGAGGTGGTGGGCGGCGACAGAGTGCAGGTACGAGTTCCGCAGGTCGTCCTCGCGCGTCCACTGCACGCGCACCGGCGCCCCGACCTCGCGCGCGAGGTATGCCGCCTCGCAGATGAAGTCGGGCTTCGACTTCCGCCCGAAGGCGCCCCCCAGCAGCGTCACGTGCACGGTGACGTTGGCGGCGTCCACCTTGAGGTACTGCGCCAGCGTGTTCCGCGCATCCTGTGGCGATTGCGTCGGCGCCCACGCCTCGACCTTCCCGCCCTCCACCCGCGCCACCGCCGCCACCGGTTCCATCTGGGCGTGTGACAGGTGCGGCACGTAGTATTCCGCGCTCAATTTGCGGCTGGCGGAGGCCAGCGCGGCGTCGGCGTCGCCATTGGTGCGCCCCGCCTGCCCAGGCTTCCGCACCGACTCCATCAGCGTCGCCTTGTATGCCGTGCTGTCGTAGCTGGCGTTGGGGCCATGGTCCCACGTGATCGTGAGGGCATCGCGCCCCTTGATGGCGGCCCACGTGTTCTTCGCCACGACGGCCACCCCGCCTAACGGCAAGTACGCGCCGGGGATCGGCGTCTCGGGAATACGCACCACGCGCTCGACCCCGGCCACCTTGAGCGCAGCGCTGTCGTCCACGCTCACGACCTTCCCTCCCCACACCGGGGGGCGAGCAATCACCGCGGTCATCATCCCCGGCAGCGCCACGTCGGCGCCATACGTCGCCCTGCCCGTCGTCACCGGGACAAGGTCGATCGATGTCATCTTCCGCCCCTGCCAGCGCCGCTCGGCAGGCTGCTTGACCCGAACGCGTTCCTTGGCCGGCATCGCGATCCCGCGCGCCGTGGCGACGAGCGCCCCGAAGGCCTTGGTGCGTCCGGTGAACTCGTGCACCACCACGCCGTTGCGCGCCTTCACCGTGTCGGCGCTCACCGCCCATTCCTTCGCCGCCGCGTCCTCGAGCAGCGCGCGCACGGTGGCCCCGGCCTCGCGGTACTTGAAGAGGAAGTCACGGATGCTTGTCGAGCCGTCGGTGTTCTGCGAGCCGTACTTCTTCTCGTCACCGTCTGCCTGCATCACCCGGCACTTCGACCAATCGGCCTCCATTTCGTCGGCGATGATCATCGGCATCGTCGTGCGGATCCCCTGCCCCATCTCGGACCGGTGGCACAGGATGGTGACGATGCCGTCCTCGGCGATGCGCACATACGCATGCGGCTCCCACGATTCGGCCGCACCCCTGATCCCGAACAGACGGTCGGCCGCCTCGAGGCGGCGCACCCCCAGCGGGCCGGCCGCGACGAGGAGCCCCCCCATCCCCAGCATCTTGACCAGGTCGCGTCGCCCGGCGTTCACCGTGTCATCGTGCTCCGGCACCATGTGTGTTGCTTCGTGCAGGACGCTGTCGGCCATCGCCGAGGGGTCAGCCGCAAGCCACGGAAGGAAGTCGCGCGCGCTCATGACCGCTTCTCCGCCGCCGCCTTGATCGCGGCCCGAATGCGTGGATAGGTCCCGCACCGGCAGATGATGTTGTTCATCGCCGTATCGATGTCCTGGTCGGTCGGCTTCGGGTTGTTCCTGAGCAGCCCCGCCGCCTGCATGATCTGCCCCGGCTGGCAGAAGCCGCATTGCGGGACGTCGATCTCGCGCCACGCCAGCTGCAGCGGATGTTCACCCGTCGGGTGCAACCCCTCGATCGTCGTCACGCTCACCCCGTCGAGCGACCCCATGCGCCGCGTGCAGGCGCGCACCGGCTGGCCGTCGACGTGCACCGTGCACGATCCGCACGAGGTAATCCCACACCCATACTTGGCCCCGGTGAGCGCCAGCTCGTCGCGCAGGTACCAGAGGAGCGGCATCGTGGGATCGCCGTCGAAGGTGTGACGGGTCCCGTTGACCGTGAGGGTGATCGGGGCGCTGCTCATGGGGCCTCCCGGCGATGCGTCGTCGGCATGGAAGTGGAATCGCACAGAATGGGGGCCGAGCGCCCCAGGCGCGAGGGGGAGCGCCCATCTCGTCTAGCTCAGCAGCAGCTCCAGCTCCTCCTTCCCCAGACTCGCCACCACGCTGTTGTCGGCTCGGATGATGGCATCCGCCAGGTCGCGCTTGCTCTCCTGCAGCGCCAGCACCTTCTCCTCCACCGTGTCGCGCGCGATCAACCGCTGGGCGAAGACGCGGCGCGTCTGCCCGATGCGGTGGGCACGGTCGATGGCCTGCGCCTCCACGGCCGGGTTCCACCACGGGTCGAGGAGGTAGACGTACTCGGCCGCCGTCAGGTTGAGCCCGAGCCCACCTGCCTTGAGCGAGATCAGGAAGATCTTGCACTCCGGGTCGGTCTGGAATCGCTCCACCACCCGCTGCCGGTCCTTGGTCTCTCCATCGAGGTACTCGTAGATCATCCCGCTGGCATCCATCTGCGCCTTGACCAGGGAGAGGAGCGACGTGAACTGCGAGAAGACGAGGACCTTGTGGTCTTCGGCGATCGCCTCACCCACGCGGGTGAGGAGCATGTCGATCTTGCTGCTCGACGCGTCGCGCCTCGAGGGATCGACGAGGCCGGGGTGGCAGGCGGCCTGGCGCAGGCGCAGCAGCGCCTCGAGCACGTGCATCCGGTGCTTGCCGATCCCGTCCGACTCCGCCAGGCGTCCCAGGAGCGAGCGTCGGTAGTGATCGCGCAGCTCGTCGTACATCGCACGCTCCTCGGCCGACAGTTCCACCAGCAGCGTCTGTTCCAATCGCTCGGGAAGCTCGGGGGCCACCTGGGCCTTGGTGCGGCGGAGGATGTACGGACGTACCGCGCGCGACAGCAGGGCGCGCGACTCCTCCCGTTCCTCGCTGTGACCAGGGGCATCGAGCCGCTGCACCAACGCGCCGAAGATCGACATCCGGCCCAGCAAGCCGGGATTCAGGAACTCGAGCAGGCTCCACAGCTCGGCCAGCCGGTTCTCGATCGGGGTCCCGGTCATCGCCAGCCGATGGCGCGCGCGAAGCAGGCGCGCCGCCTTGGCCGACTCGGTCCGCGCATTCTTGATGGCCTGCGCCTCGTCGAGGATCGCGTAATCGAACTCGAAGTCGCGCCACTCGGCCACATCGCGACGCAACGTCCCGTACGTGGTGAGGACGAGATCGTAATCCTCCAGATGCTCGGCGCCGCGCTGCCGCTCGGGGCCGCCGTGCACGAGCACCTTGAGCTTCGGGGTGAAGCGCGCCGCCTCCTGCTCCCAGTTGAAGACGAGCGACCGCGGGACGACGACCAGGGACGTCCCGGCCTGCTCGGCGCGCCGCGACTCGAGCAGCGCCAGCACCTGCACCGTCTTCCCCAGCCCCATATCGTCGGCCAGGCACCCCCCAAAGCCGAACTGCCGCAGGAAGTGAAGCCAGCCGAGCCCTTCCTCCTGGTAGGGGCGCAGCGTCCCGCGGAAGCTCTTGGGCGGGCGCGCCGGCTTGATTCCCTCGAAGTGCAGCAGCTGTGACCGCGCGTGCTCGAACGCGGCGTCGGTATCGGCCGGGGGGAGGGCGCTGAGGAGGACGTCGAGGATCCCTAACTGCCGAGTGGAGAAGCGCAGGTGGCCGTCCACCATCGTCCCGGCCGCGGCGAGGAGCCCCGACCGCTCGAGCCACTCACTCGACAGCATGCCGAGCGAGTTGTCGCTGAGCTTGACCGTGCGCTGGCCGCGGCGCAGCGCGGCCAGCAGCGTGGGGAGGTCGGCCTTCACTCCGCCGAAGTCAAGCGTGGCGTTGAGGTCGAACCAGTCGATTCCGCTGCGGACCTCGACCGACAGGTCGCCGGGGGTGCGGAGGGCGCGCCCCTCGAACTCGACCCACCACCCTTCCTCGGTGAGGATGAGGGCGGCGTCCTCCCCCTTCCCCTCGGCGATGCGGCGGACGTTGCGTGACGTGGCATAGTCGAACTCCCATCGGAAGCCGAGTCGCTCGAGGCGCTGGGCCAGCGCATCCTCGGCGGCGCGATTGCGCCTGACGATGCGGCGCTCCCCTTCCTGGAACAGGGCGGCCGATTCCAGCTCGGAGGCGATGACCGTCCCGTCGTAGTCGAGGGTGAGCGTCCCCTCGTACTTGGCCGGCGTCCACGGCGTCTGCGGCACCAGGCGCAACGCCAGGCGCGGGCGCGGCGCCGCGTCCACCGTATCCAGCTGCAACTCCCGGGGAACTTCGAGCGGGGGGAGGTGCGGGAGGGCGTGCAATTCGGCCAGGAGATCCATCCCCTCGGCGCGCGGAATCTCGACCGCGAGGTCGGTGCCGAGTGCCGGGACGAGGTCGAAGGCGCCGTGGTCGATGAAGCGCCCGGCCGTGCCGCGGGCCAGGAGGAGCCCGCCGCGCATGAGGAGGAGCGGCTCGTCGAGCGGCATCACCTCGCCGTCGCGCTCGAGGTGTCCCTGCAGGCGGTACGGCGCCGTCTCATCCGCCGAGGTCACCGCCAGCCGCAAGTCCCACGGGGAACCATCGTCCCAAGCGAGCGACTCCAGCTCGCCATGGCGCTTGGCGCTCCGCACGAAACAGCGCCCCGAGTCGCACATCCGGCGCAGCGTGGTGTCGAGGGCGGCCGGGGCGAGGAGGAATCGCCGGGTACTGCTGGCGAGCGGGGGCGGCCCGAATTCCGGCTGTGCACCAAGCAGGAGGTGGGCGATGTCGCGGTCGATCGGGTCCGGCGCCGCGAACCACTGGGCTCGCGTCAGGCGAAACTGCCGGGGCGCCCCCCACTCGCCATTCTTCTGTAGCGTCTGCATCGCCAGCTCCATCCAGAGGCCGTCGGAGCGCTCCACCGTATGGCGGAGGTCGACGACATAGATGATCCGCTTCCCCTCGGGAAACACGGTGTTCTCGCGCCGCTGGACGTCGGCGGTGGGGGCCATGGCCGGGGCCAGGGCGCGCAGGCGCTGGACCCAGCGGCGCGGGTCGCTGCGCAGCTCGGCGGCTCGTGTGAGGGGAGGCGGGTGCACGGGAGGGTGCACGATCTCGAGCGCTCGTGCTGCAGCCTCACGCTCCATCGCCTCGCGCTCGGCGGCCTCCCGGGCCTCCCGCTGCTTGCGCTCCGCCTCGCGCTCCGCTTCGCGCACTGCCCGTGCCTCGGCGTGGTAGGCTTCGTCGGGGGTGTGGGGGAGGGCGCCGGCGCGGTCGGCCACGACCAGGACAGCCCAGAGGTGCTTGCAGTTGCCGTACTCCAGGGCATATGGGCAGCTGCAACGCTGGTCGAGCCGGTCGCCGGGAAAGGCACGGAGCTCAATGGTGTAGGTCTGCGTCCCCTCCACCGTGGCGGTGAGGTATGACGGGTCGCGGTGCACGAGCGTGACCCGTCCTTCACGCACGTACCCCTCCCCGCTGGCGCGGAGGGCGGGGGTGAACAGGGCGGCGACTTTGCGAGGGATCGACAAGTAGGACGGGGGGCGGGGAACCTTGAAACTTAGCAGGGTGCGGCGGGGTGCGGGATGCGTCGAGGCACGGAATGGCGCATCGCACGCGTCAACGCCCTCTTTGCGCCCTTTATCACCGACCGGTGGCACTTCCCGGGGGAGTGCCCCGTACTATTTCACGCGCTCCCCGAGCCCACCTGGCCGGATGTTGGCTGCACCTCCCCCTCAGTACCTCGCACATGACCTCACGACGTGACTTCCTGAAGACCGGCGGCGTGGCGGCCGGGGCACTGGCGCTATCTGGCGCCCTGCGGACCGCCGATGCCGCCATTCCACGCGCGCGCCACATAGCGACCGCCCCCGAGATGGACGCTTCGGTGAAGGAGCTCCTCATGGAGGCGCTCAACGCCGCCAAGCTCGCCGGTGCCGGCTACGCCGACGCCCGCATCGGGCGGTACATGCAGAACTTCGTCGTCACGCGCGAGCAGCAGATCATCAACGTCGTCGACACCGACTCCATCGGGATCGGCGTACGCGCCCTCGTCGACGGGACCTGGGGCTTCGCCGCCTCGCGCGACCTTTCGAAGGCCGGAGTGGCGGCGGCGGCCCGCGAGGCAGCGGCGATCGCCAAGGCCAACCGCATCGCCCGCGACCGGATGGTCCAGCTGGCGCCGTCGCCCGCCGTGCCGAACGCCAGCTGGAAGAACGCCTACGAGATCGACCCGTGGACGATCCCGGTCGAGGAGAAGGCCGACCTCCTGATCAGGAGCAACGCGGCCGGGATGAAGGCGGCGAACGTGAAGTACGTCTTCAGCGCCCTCTTCTTCCGCAAGCAGGAGCGAAACTACGCCAACACCGATGGATCGCTGATCGCCCAGACGATCGTGCAGACCGCGGTCCAGCAGCAGTTCACCGCCGTCAGCCCCGACTTCTCCGACTTCCAGAACCGGGGGAACACGATCCAGCCTGTCGGGCGAGGGTGGGAATGGGTGCTGCAGAAGCAGCTGGTGGACAGCGCGGCCAAGTGGGGTGAGGAGGCGAGCCAGAAGCTCAAGGCGAAGCCCGTCGATGTGGGGCGCTACGACCTGGTGCTGCACCCGTCGCACCTCTGGTTGACGATTCACGAGTCGATCGCCCACCCCACCGAACTCGATCGGGCCATGGGATACGAGGCCAACTACGCGGGGACGTCCTTCGTCGCCCCGCCGGCCGATTTCCTCGGCAAGTTCAAGTACGGCCCCGCGTTCATGAACATCCAGGGCGACCGGTCACAGCCCGGCGCCCTGGCCACCGTCGGCTACGACGACGAGGGCGTTGCGCCTGACGAATTCCTGATCATCAAGAACGGGAAGGTCAACGACTACCAGACGACGCGCGAGCAGGCGAGCTGGCTCGACTGGTGGTACAAGTCGCAGGGGAAGGAGGCGCGGTCACACGGCTGCTCGTACGCCGACAACTGGAGCTCGGTGCAGTTCCAGCGCATGCCCAACGTCTCGCTCCTCCCGGGAGAGAAGGAGCAATCGTTCGAGGACCTCATCGCGGCCACCGACAAGGGGATCGCCATCGTCGGCGACGGGTCGTTCTCCATCGATCAGCAGCGATACAACGCGCAGTTTGGCGGGCAGCTCTTCTACGAGATCAAGGGCGGGAAGATCGTCGGGATGCTGAAGGACGTCGCGTACCAGATGCGCACCCCCGACTTCTGGAACTCGATGGACATGATCGGCGGGAAGCAGTCGTACGAGGTGTGGGGCTCGTTCTTCGACGGGAAGGGGCAACCAGGGCAGGTGAATGCCGTGAGCCACGGCTCCGTCCCCGCGCGCTTCCGCAACGTCAACGTCATCAACACCGGCCGCAAGGCGTAACCCCACCGACTCATGCGACGCGACAACATCACCGAAGTCCTCAGCGCGCCGGCGCGCCTCTACGACCGCGACGGCACGACGTTCGCGAACGATGCCGTCCTCTCGCGCGAGGACGCCCAGGCGCTGATCGAGCGCATCAAGAAGTTCTCCAAGGCCGACGCCATCGAAGTACAGATCGTCGGCGGCTACGCGACCAACGTGCGCTTTGCCGACAACCAGATGTCGACCGCCGGCGGGGTCGGCGACTTCCAGGTGGGAGTCCAGAGTTACTTCGGCGCAAAGCACGCCGTCGTCACCACCAACGAGGTCACCGACGAGGCGCTGCGCGCCGCGGTCGAGAAGTCGGAGAAGCTGGCGAAGCTTGCGCCTGACGACCCCGAGTCCATGCCGCTGCTCCCGCCGCAGCAATACCAGACGATCGACGCCTATTATCCCTCGGTGGCGGGGATGACCGCAGAGGAGCGCGCCAAGGTTGCCCTCACCGCCCTCGAACCCTGCCGCGCCGCAGGCGACCTCACGACGGCAGGGTTCCTCCAGAACAATGCCTCCTTCACCGCCTACGGGACGAGCACCGGGCTCCTTGCCTATCACAAGGGGACCAGCGCCAACTACACGGTCACGGTGCGCACACAGGACGGCACCGGCTCGGGGTGGGCCGGGGCCGAGCATAACGACGCGGCGCAGGTGGACTTCGCGGCGGTGAGCCGGCGGGCCATCGAGAAGGCGCGCGCCTCCCGCAACCCGGTGGCCGTCGAGCCAGGGCGCTATACGGTGATCATGGAGCCGCAGGCAGTGGGCGACCTCGTCACCCTCATCGCGTTCTACGCCGACGCACGCTCCGCGGACGAGGGACGGAGCCCGTTCGTGAAGCCCGGCGGCGG
>DAIESF010000394.1 GCA_027346425.1 Gemmatimonadota bacterium
TACACGTCATCGAGAATCAGCCCGGCGGGAAGCGGGTGCCAGCACTCGCGTCGCATGGCGTACACGGCCCCGGTGACCCCGACGGTGGAATGCACGCGCGCCTCGCGTTCGCGCAGCCACTTCTCGAACCGCCAGTAACGCTCGGCCAGCGTCGCGGTCTTCCGGTCCCGCCCGATCTGCAGCGCCCCCGAAACGGCACCGAGCCGAGGGTCGGCGAGGGCGGCCACGAGTCGGCGGATCGCCCCGGGGGCGAAGCGCTGCGCCGCGTCGCTGAAGACGAGGATCTCACCGGTGGCCGCGCGCACGGCCGCGTTCAGCGTGGCAGCCTTTCCCCCGGGCGCGTCTCCGGCGACCGCACGCACGCGGGGATCGGTAAATCCCAGCGAGTCGGGGGCGACGCTCCCGCGCTGGTCGAGTCCGATCACGACCTGAATCAGCTCGCCAGGGTACTCCGCCGCCATGATGTCGTCGACGCGGGCACGGATGACTTCCGCCGAATCGAGTGTCGCTATAATGACACTTAGGCGCTTCTCTGATGGCGCGATTTCTTTCGGTCGCCGGCCTACAAACGCAGCAAGCCCGGCCACCACGAGGGGATAACCGAACCAGATGACCAGAATTGCGAGCGTACTGATCAGTGCGACCGCAGACACGACGTGACTGTCCTCGTTGAGTGATTCAGGGCGCCGAGTTCCCCCGACTTCCTCGGCGTGACGGCTGAAACGCAGCCGTCGCAACGAACACGAATAACTCACGTATTCGCACGCGATTACCCTCCCCTCCCCACCCACGGACCGACCCGCGCCTTCCCAGCAAAAGAAGTTCCGCAAATGTCCCGTGCACCGACGCTGCCGCATGGTAGTTTGCGACACCGCGTCACCCCAGGCAGGTCGAAGGTAGTGTTGCAGTCGCTCCACACGATGTAGGGCGCTTGGTACCGGCACGTTGGGGAGGTCGTCTCGACCACGACGCGCCCGGACGACGGGTGTGCCCGAAGTGGCCCTTGCCCGTCAGTAGATACGATCCGCAGCTACAAGCTGGTGCGCGGTTTGCGCGAAGTCTACGCGCGCACCTCCGTCGGCTTTCATTATCCCGCTGGAATGTCCTCCTCATTTCGTGCTCTCGTCACCGGCGGCGCCGGCTTCATCGGCTGCAACCTGGCTCGTCATCTCCTCTCCGGTGGCCACACCGTTCGAGTGGTCGACAACCTGTCCACCGGTTTCCGCACGAACCTCGACGAGATCGCCGACGAGATCGAGTTCCGGGAGGGCGACCTGCGAGATCCGGCGACCTGCGCCAGGGCGACGACAGGCATAGACGTCGTCTTCCACGTCGCCGCGCTGCCGAGCGTTCCGCGCTCGCTGGTCGATCCGATCGCCTGCCATGAGAACAACGTCACGGCGACGATCAACCTCCTGCAGGCGGCGCGGGAGTCCGGGGTGCGGCGCATCGTCTATTCGGCCTCGTCGTCGGCGTATGGCGACACGCCGACCCTCCCGAAGGTGGAGAGTATGGAACCGCTCCCGCGGTCACCGTATGCCGCGGCGAAGCTGGCGGGTGAGCTGTACACCCTCGCGTACGCGCGCGCCGGACTCATCGAAGGAGTGGCCCTGCGCTACTTCAATGTCTTCGGCCCGCGCCAGGACCCGAACGGCCCGTATGCCGCCGTCGTCCCGGCGCTCTTCTCCGCCGCCATGCGGGGAGTGCCGATGGGGATCTACGGCGACGGGCTGCAGACGCGCGACTTCACGTACGTCGACAACGTGATCCACGCGAACATGCTGGCGGCAACGCAGCCCGCCGAGCGCGCGACCGGATGGATGGTGAACGTCGGCGCCGGGACCCGCACTTCGCTCCTCGACCTCGTGCGCCTCGTGAGCCAGGTGACGGGACGGGAGATCGAGCTGCTCCATCGCCCCCCGCGCGCCGGAGATGTGCGCGACTCGCTGGCGTCGCTCGAACGCGCGAAGGCGGTGCTTGGATACGAGCCCCCCGTCTCCCTCCCCGAAGGGATCACGCGGCTGTGGAGCTGGCTGCAGGAGCACCCCGAAGCGCTGTCGGCCCCCGGCGCCGGCAGCGTCGCCCCCCGCTGAGCAGGCGACGGGCTCCGGACGCGGGTCGGCTACCGTCGCGCCAGCGCCGCCACGATGCGCTCGCCCGCACGACCATCCCATCCTTCGGGGGACTTGGCCCCGACCGCGGCGCGCCCCTGGGCCAGCGCCGCGCGGGCGGACGCGACGATCCCCTCGGCAGTGAGCGGCCATGGCGCCATCCGGTTCGTCCCCTCGGTCACCGTCACCGGGCGCTCCGTGGACTCACGCAGCGTCACGCATGGGACGCCGAGGACCGTGCTCTCCTCCTGGATCCCCCCGGAGTCCGTGAGCACCGCGGCAGCCTCGGACTGGAGCCCGAGCATCTCGGTATATCCAAGAGGGTCCATCACCCGCAGGGGCGCGAGGAGGGGATCGAGCCCGAAGGCGTGGAC
>DAIESF010000411.1 GCA_027346425.1 Gemmatimonadota bacterium
CTGATCGCGGTCAAGGCCCGCAATGCCATCGTCATGTCCCCGCATCCGCGCGCGGTTCGCTGTACTGCCGAAGCGGGACGCATCCTCGAGGAGGCCGCGCGTGGGGCGGGGGCGCCGCCCGACCTGGTGAACGTCTTGACGACGCCGTCGCTCGAGGGGACAAACGCTCTCATGCGCCATCGCGACACGGCGGTGCTCCTGGCGACCGGTGGGTCGGACATGGTCAAGTCGGTCTACACGGCTGGCAAGCCGGCATACGGCGTGGGGCCGGGAAATGTCCCGTCGAGCATCGAGCGCACCGCCGAGCTGCCCAAGGCCGTCGCCGACGTGGTCGACGGCAAGACCTTCGATGCCGGGGTCCTCTGCTCTTCGGAGAACTCCGTCGTCGTCGACGCCCCCGTGGCCTCCCGCGTACGCGAGCTGTTCGTCGCCGAGCGCGCGCATTTCTGTTCGCCAGAGCAGAAGCGCATGCTCGAGCGCTTGATGATCCCCGCGTCGGGGAAGGGGATCAACGCAGAGGTGGTCGGGCAGTCACCCATCGACATCGCCCGGCGGGCGGGCTTCGAGGTCCCGGTCGGTACCAAGCTCCTCATCGTGGAGCTCACGCAGGTCGGACGAGACGATCCGCTCAGCCGCGAGAAACTCTGCCCGGTGCTCGGATTCTTCGTCGAGGATGGATGGGAGCGCTGCTGCGAGCGCGCCATCGAGCTCCTCCGCTACGGCGGGATGGGACATTCGTTAGGCATCCACTCACGCGACCAGGGCGTCATCGACCGCTTCTTCCACGAGAAACCGGCGTTCCGCATCATCGTGAACTCCAATACGGCCATTGGCGCGGTCGGCTACACCACCGGCTTCGCCCCCGCCATGACCCTCGGTCCGGGGTCGTGGGGCGGGAGTATCACTTCCGACAACATCACCCCCATGCACCTGCTCAACATCAAGCGCATGGGCGAGGAGATCCGGCCGTACCGCGACCCCCTTCGTGACGCCGCCACCGCCGGCGGCCGCGCGACGCTTTCGGTGGCGGATTCCCCTCGCGCGACATTACCAACCTTCGACGTCGCCCGGATCGTCGACGACTTCATGGCGGGCTTCCGCGCCTCTCGCCAATGACCCCCGAGCATCTCGACCGGCTCGCCGCACTCATCGCCGCCGAACTCCGGCGCGTCGGAGGCGACGCACCTGCGGCAGCATCGGCGGGGCCCTGGCTCGCGCCCCCGGTTCGCCCCGAGCCCCCTCCCCGCACGGGGATCGTCCCCGCGTGGAGCGGCGCCGGTCAGTCGTTAGGCGACGTCGCCCCGATCCGGCACCCCGTGCCGTCGGTGCACCGCGACGACTTCGCCGAGGCGACGGCGGCGGTGCGGGGCGCTGCCGCGGGGAAGGGCGACCGGCGCGCGCCCGGAGCGTCCAGGGACGCCTCCTCTGGGACCACCCCAGCGCCGCGCCACGCCGCCGCCCGGCGCCGGGCCGTCGGCGCCATCCAGGTTCCGGTGGGCGTTTCGCGCCGCCACCTCCATCTTTCCGAGGCGCACGCGCGGGCGCTCTTCGGGTCGGCCTCGCTCGCGGTGCATCGCCCGCTCCGCCAGCCCGGACAGTTCGCCGCCGTGCAGGTGGCGGCCGCCGTCGGGCCCAAGGGTCGTCTCGAGGGCATCCGGATCGTCGGTCCTCCGCGGGGTGAGACGCAACTCGAACTCGCCCGCAGCGACGCGGCGGTGCTCGGCGTCGCACCGCTCCTCGCCTCCAGCGGGACCCTCGAGGGATCGTTAGGCGGCGTCACCCTGGTCGGCCCGCACGGGCGCGTCGAGCTGGCACGCGGCGTCATTGTCGCCGCCCGCCACCTGCATGTGGCGCCGCACGACGGCCTCCGGTGGGGCGTACGCGACGGCGACCGCCTCGACCTGCGGTGCGGCGAAGGGGCGCGCGCGGTGACCTGGCATGACGTCCTCGTGCGTTGCGGTCCCACTCACGCCACCGAGTTCCACCTCGACGAGGACGAAGCGCACGCCGCCGGTGTGACGACCGGCGAAATGGCGACCATCGTCGGGTGGCGCCCCTCCGAACCTCAGCGCCGCCCGCTGGTGACCGAACGCGACCTCCTCGAGCGCGTCAGGCGCGGCGCCGGCATTCCCGCGAACGCCATCCTGACCCCGGGCGCGAGGGATCGCGCCCGCGCCCTCGGCATCGACATCCCATGAGCGCACCCGTTGCGCATTTCGACGTCGAGTTCCGGGTTCGCTATGCGGAAACGGATCAGATGGGGGTGGTGTATCACTCCGAGTACCTCGTCTGGTGCGAGGTGGGGCGCACCGAGTTCATTCGCTCGCTCGGCCTCCCGTATGCCGAGATGGAACGGCGAGGCGCGCTGCTGGCCGTCGCCGACGCATCGCTGCGCTACCACGCATCGGCGCGCTATGACGATCTCGTCCGCGTCGAGACGACGCTCACCGCAGTCAAGTCGCGCGCCATCACCTTCGACTATCTCATTCGTCACGTGCAATCCGGCGCCCGACTCGTTACCGCTCGCACCATGCTCGTCTCGCTCGACCGCGGCGGGCGCCCGGCGCCGCTCCCTGCAGACGTGCGTGAATTGCTCGAGCGTGCCATGGGTGGGGGAGCGTGAGGGTGCCTCGTCGCCAGCATGCGATTCGGCCGCCTCTCCTATTGCTCGCGCTCCTCGCGTCGGCCGTCGCCTGCGCCCCGCGCGTGCATCCCCTGACCGGTACCCCCGTCGTCGATCGCCTCCCCGACACGACGCTCCCGCCGGGGCATGTACGACTCGTGTTCCGCTGGGAGTACGGCGATCCGATCTTCTCCGCCCGCGGCGAGGGCGTGGCGCGGATCGCCCCCCCCGACTCGGTTCGCCTCGATTTCTTTGCGGATGGCAGCATGGGTGGCGGCTACGCCATCCTGGTGGGAGACCGGCTCACGACCCCCGCAAATGACGACGCGAGGCGCTATCTTCCCCCGGTCCCGCTCCTGTGGGCCGCCCTCGGGCGACTGCAGGTGACCGGACAGGACACGACCGCGCGACTTGCGGGCGATACCCTCCGGGCCGACATCGGCCGCAATCCCGTGTGGCGCGCCGCGTTCACTGCATCATCGCTCGTGTCGCTGCAGCGTCTCGAGGGCAATCGCCTCCGGGAAAGCATACGCCGCGATTCGGTCGTCATTGCCTATCGCAACTTTGGCGCTCGCCGGCGCCTTACCCTCACTGTCCAACGACGCATTGCTGACCCGCCGTTCGATGAAGCGATTTGGCACCAGTAGCGTTCTCGCGCTCGTGCTGCTGCTCACGGGGTGCCTGTATTCGCTCTCCGGCGGGGGCGGCCTTCCGCGGCACGTGCGGACGGTTGCCGTGATCCCCTTCGAGAACGAGACCGCAAGTCCCGAACTTACCGGCGAGTTGCATCAGGAGCTGCGCAAGGCGTTCGGCGATCGTCTGGGGTTGCGTGACGCCACCGAGCAGCGCGCCAACGCCGTCGTCCGGGGGAAGATCACCAGCTACGAGGCCGACGTCCCCGTCTCATTTTCGGCCGATCCGACGCGCGCTACGTCCGCGCGCCGGCGCCTGCAATTGCGCGTCGACGTCCAGATCATCGACCAGACGACCGGAAAGGTGCTGTACGAGCGTACGGGCGTCAGCGCCGAAGGCGAGTACGCGGAGCGCGAGGAGGCCGCCGGGCGAAAACAGGCCATTCAGCGTATCGTCAACGACATCATCGAGGGAGCACAGTCGCAATGGTGACCTCACGTCGCGGGGCGGGAAAGCTGGGATGTCTCTTCTCAACACTCCTCGCGGTGACGGTGATCTACTTCGGCGTGAACATCGGTGAGGTGTACTGGCGCTACTTCGAGTTCCGCGACGCGATGACGCAGGAGGTCCGCTTCAGCGCCACGCGCTCCGATGACGCCATTCGCCTGCGCCTCGCCTCCCTCGCCGATTCGCTCGGCCTCCCCCCGGAGGCCGGTCGGGTCATCGTGCGTCGCGGGTCGAGCGGGGTCACGATCTCCACCGACTACACGGAAAACGTGGAGCTCCCGATGTTCGTGCGCGCGTTCCGATTCCGGCACCAGGCCGGCGGCGGGTCGTGAACGACCTTGATCCCGCGCGCCGCGTCCTCAGTCGCTCGCAGGCCCACGACTGGCGTCAGCTGCAACGCGGTCGGGTGGTCTTCACCAACGGGGTCTTCGACCTGCTTCATCCCGGGCATGTCGACGTCCTCCGCGCCGCGCGGGCGCAGGGTGACGCGCTGATCGTCGGCCTCAACAGTGACGACTCGGTCCGCCGGTTGAAGGGCCCGGAACGTCCGGTGCGCAGCGAGGCGGAGCGGGCCTACGTGCTCGCGGCTCTCCGCTGTGTCGACGCGGTCACGATCTTCGACGAAGACACCCCACTCGAACTCGTCCGCTTGCTCGTCCCCGACGTCATCGTGAAGGGGGGCGACTACACGGAGGCATCCGTCGTCGGCGCCCCCGAGGTTCTGGCACGCGGGGGCGAGGTCGTCATCGTCCCGCTCACCCCCGGCCAATCCACGACCTCCATCATCGAGAAACTTCGTGCCCAACGAGACTCCACCGCGCGCTGACCGAGCCCCCACGGCGTTGCGTCCCGTCACCCTCGATCGGCGGGCAGTGCGCAATGCCGAGGGCTCCTGCCTCGTGGCCTTCGGGAACACGCGCGTCCTGTGCGCAGTCTCCGTGGAAGACGGGGTCCCCGGATGGCGGAAGGGGAGCGGGCAGGGGTGGATGACCGCCGAGTACGCGATGCTCCCGCGCGCGACCAATACCCGGTCGCCACGCGAGCGCGCGCAGCTCGGGGGGCGCACGCAGGAGATCCAGCGCCTCATCGGGCGGAGCATCCGGGCGATGATCGACGACTTCGCGTTCGGCGAGTTCACCCTGCGCGTCGACTGCGACGTGCTCGATGCCGACGGCGGGACGCGGACGGCGGCCATCACCGGCGCGTGTGTCGCGGTCGTGGACGCCTTCGCCTGGATGGTGCAGACCGGACGCATTGCCGACACGCCGGTCCGGCGTCGTGTCGCCGCGGTCAGCGTCGGCCTGTTGGGGGGGGAGGCGCGTCTGGATCTCGAGTACGCCGAAGATGTGCGGGCCGACGTGGACATGAACGTCGTCATGACGAGCGAGGGACGCTTCGTCGAGGTGCAGGGGACCGGGGAGCACGCCGCGTTCGATCGCTCGGAACTGGATGTCCTCGTCGCCCTCGCCACCCACGGGATTCGTCACCTCGACACGCTGCAGCTGGCGGCGCTCGCCGTGGCGTACCCGTGAGCGGCGTGAGTTGCCGCTGTCGGTGATCGACCGGCCCGTCGTCGTGCGGCCGCCGGCCGTGGCGCGCGCCCCCCTCGGCACACGCATCGGCACACGCATCGCTGGTGGCGCAGCGACGAGGGGCGCATGACGCGACTGCTCGTGGCTACCCGCAGCGCCGGCAAGCTGCGGGAACTCGCCCCGCTGCTGCGTGCGGCAGGGTACACGCCGATCGACCTCGAGACCGCAGGGATCGCCGAGGCGCCAGCCGAGGAGGCGATCGAGGGGCACGACACGTTCGAGGCCAACGCCCTCGCCAAGGCGCGTCACTTCTTCGCCCTCAGCGGGATTCCCACGCTCGCCGACGATTCGGGGCTGTGCGTCGACGCGTTAGGCGGCCGCCCGGGGGTGCACAGCAAGCGATGGTCGGGACGCCCGGACCTCCGCGGCCAGGCGCTGGACGACGCCAACAACGCCCTGCTCCTGGCGTCACTGGGCGACGGGGAGGGGCGGGGGGCGGGGTATGTGTGCGCCGCGGCATTCGTGGACGAGGAGCGGGAGCTGGTGCGCCGCGGAGAGACGCGCGGCCAAATCGAGCGAGCCCCACGAGGGGCGGGCGGTTTCGGGTACGACCCGCTGTTCCGGTCGGATGAACTCGGGCGGACCTTCGCGGAAGTGACGCGTGAGGAGAAGGCGGCGGTGAGCCACCGGGGGCGGGCGGTACAGGCGATTCTCGACGCATTGGGGCCGAGACGTTGACATTGGGCCGCGCTCGGCTACAATTCCGTCTCCCCAGCGGGGCGTAGCGTAGCCCGGTATCGCGCCTGCTTTGGGAGCAGGAGGTCGCCGGTTCAAATCCGGCCGCCCCGACTTCGCAGGGAATCCGACTGAAGGTGGTCGGTCGAAGCGCCAGTAGCTCAGTTGGATAGAGCGGCAGCCTTCTAAGCTGTAGGTCGGGGGTTCGATTCCCTCCTGGCGCGCCAAGTGTGCGATCATTGTCGCTCCCTTAGCTCAATTGGCAGAGCAAGCGACTCTTAATCGCTAGGTTGATGGTTCAAGTCCATCAGGGAGCATGAGCAGTAAGCGGGCTGCCGCGTGCGGTGGCCCGCTTGCTTTTGGGGCTGGGCAGGTGGGGTGCGGTGATGGGGTGTGGTGGTGGGGTGGGGTTGCCGTGTGGTGCCGAGCTCTGCGGTTGCGACCCTTGCGTGAGTGTGAGCAAGGGGTTAGTTATGGAGTCTCCCCGGCAAGTGGCCTGCCCGAACGGGTAGGCATGGGGAGACGGAAGTAGGGCCTTGACGAAGGGTTACACACGCGGTATTCTTCAAGGCTGTCGCAAACGCGACAACGAAATGCTGATTGAAAATCGAGTTGAGCGTGAAATGTGCGAGTCGGACTCGTTGATCCGAAGCTGTTCAGGGCTTCGGTTAGAGTTTACTGAAGTACATAACGTGATTCGGACGGTTGCTGCGCTGAGGCGTGGCAACTCGAACGATAGAGCTAACGAATTGAATTCTCTTGGAGAGTTTGATCCTGGCTCAGGACGAACGCTGGCGGCGTGCTTAACACATGCAAGTCAAGGGGGTTGGAGCAATCCAGCAACCGGCGAACGGGTGCGTAACACGT
>DAIESF010000423.1 GCA_027346425.1 Gemmatimonadota bacterium
GCGTTTTGGCGGCGGCCGCACGTGTGACGGCGCCTTCAACGCAAGCACCGGATGGTTTGTCTGCGCACCCGTCACCCGCAACGGCGTGACGACCAACCAGCAGATGCAGTACAAGACCACGGCCGGCGCCATCCAGCAGGCCTTCGACACCGCCACCACCAACTCGGTCCAGGTGCAGACGACCGTGGCGGGGACGATCAGCTTCGTGCGTGATTCCATGCGCGGTCCCGCCTGGGGCGGGCGCCGCGGTCCGCCGCACGTCGGGCACTTCATTGGCGACAGCTCGACGGTCCTCACCGCCAACACGACGCTGAGCCACAGCAGCGATCGCACGGTGGCCGGGTTGGCCAGCGGGAGCACCAAGCGCACCGTGAACGGGACGTCGAACGGCGAGGAGTCGACGACGGGAACGACGAGCAAGGGGGCCTTCAGCGCCAAGCGCATCGCCGCCGACACCACCAAGGGTGTCGAGATCAAGGTGGTCGACGGTAGGCCGACGTATCCGACCGCGGGAACGGTGGTGCGCGTGATGAACGCGAGCTACACCGTGGGCGGGGTGACGACCACGGCGATCCGCCGCGAAGTCATCACCTACGATGGCAGCAGCACGGCCAAGGTCACAATCACCATCAACGGCGACACGAAGAGCTGCACGATGGCCCTCCCGCACGGTCGCCCGCTCTGCCCGTAACGGTTCCCGCGAACGACGGGTGCATGGTGAACATTATTCCAACAGGCGCCCTGCACCGCTGAACACGGGAGCGCAAGAACGCGAACCCCCTGCCACTCGTCCCGGCAGGGGGTTCGCGCTTTGATGGGGTTGCTGCTGCCGGGCGCGAGTGACTAACGCCGGTCTGCCTTTCGTGGTGTCGGGGCCTTCGTGGTGGACTTCTGCGTCTTGTGCGTCGCCGCCCGGACCGTGATCGCGGCGTCGGGATCGACCACCTGCACGAACCGGTGCATGTTCTCGGTCATCGGGACGGCCTTGAGGCGCCACCGATCGCGGATGCTGTTCCACGGTCCGCCGGTGTAGGCGCGTGCCGCCCGGTACCCCGCGGCCCGAACGGCGGAGTCACCAGCCGGGGCGAGCGCGCCGAAGGGGTACGAGAAGTACGCCGTCGCCTCGTCGCCGAGCTTCTCGCGGAGCCGGTCGCGGCTCCCGGCCACCTCGACGTGCATCTGCTGCGCGTCCTTCATCTTGTCGACGCGCACGTGCAGCTCGGTGTGCGAGCCGATCGTCATCCCCTCCTGCTGCATCTCCTTGAACTGGGCCCACGTGAAGTAGCGCGGGTTGCGGTCCATGGCGTGGGTGAAGGGGAAGAAGGTCGCCGTGAAGCCGAGCCGCTTGAGGAGCGGGAGCGCGTTGCGGTACTGGTTCTCGCGCCCGTCATCGAAGGTGATCACGACCGCGCGCGGCGGGAGCGTCGCCTTCCCTTCGAGCGCGTCGACCAGGGCGCCGAACGAGACGACGGGGATCTTGTGATCCTTGAGATACTGCATCTGCGCCGCGAAGGCCTCCGGCCGCATGGTGAGGTCGGGGGCGCGAATGCCGCGGGCATCGGCCTCGGGCTGGATGTTGTGGTAGACGAGGATGGGGACGCGCAGCGAATCGGGCGGCGCCGGACGGCGCCCCTGTGCTGGTGTGGCGAGCGCAAGCGCGAGCGAGAGCAGGGTCGAAATCATGCGAGAAGGATAGCGAGGTATGTCGACGATCGGTCGCCCCGGGAAGTATCGGCGCGGCGAGCGGAGCAGGCGCGACCAGCGCGGCAAGCGCGGTACGGCGAGACATCGCGTCTGCGTGCCGTTGCGTTAGAATCTCCCCTAGTCCCTCGCTGGAGGATTACACCTGTGCGCGGCGCCGACCTCCTGATGCGCTCCATCGCCCAGTCGGGCGTGGAGACCTGCTTCGCCAACCCCGGCACATCGGAAATGCACCTGGTGGCGGCGCTCGACGCCGCGCCGGGGGTGCGGCCGGTCCTCACACTGCACGAGGGGGTGGCGAGCGGAGCCGCTGACGGCTGGGCGCGGGTCACCGCTCGCCCGGCGAGCACTCTCCTCCACCTCGGGCCGGGGCTGTCCAATGCGCTCTCCAACCTGCACAACGCCCGGCGCGCCGCTTCTCCGGTGGTGAACATCGTGGGTGACCACGCCAGCTACCACCTGGCCAACGACCCGCCGTTGGCGAGCGACATCAGCGCGCTGGCGGGGGTGGTGTCGAGCTGGGTGGGGACCGTTCCCGACGCCCCGTCGATGGCGCGTGGCGGGAGCGAGGCGGTGGTGGCGGCGATGGGACCGCCAGGTGCAATCTCGACCCTCATCGTCCCCGCCGACGCGGCGTGGGGCGAGGTGGGCGGCACCGAGGGTGAGGGGGCGCTGGCGGGGGAGCGCGAGCGGATCGTGACCGCAAACCAAGGTGCCGCCTCGCGGCGTGGAGCCCCGGTCGCTCCTCGTCGAGTGGAGGGGGCGGCGGAGGCGCTCGCCAGCGGGGAGCCGGCGGTGATCCTCGTTGGCGGACGCGCGATGCACGATGCAGCGGTGGAGAACGCCTCACGCATCGCCGCTGCCACCGGGGCGCGCCTCTGCTGTACGCCGTTCACCGCGCGCGCGCACCGCGGGGCGGGGAGCGTCGCTGTCGAACGGCTGCCGTACTTCCCGGAGATGGTCGTGCAGATGCTGGCCGGGGTGCGCCACCTGATCCTGGTCGACGCTCCGCCGCCGGTGGCCTTCTTCGCGTACCCCGGCCTTCCGGGGGCGCTGGTCCCGGCGGGGTGCGCGGTGCACACGCTGGCCGAGGGGGGCGACGACGTGGAGGGGGCGCTCGAGGCGCTGGCGCAGGCGTGTAGCGCGGCCGGGCGCGAGCCGGTGCGTGTTCCGCGTGCCATCCCCCCCGTGGCGAGCGGGGCGCTCACTGCCGCTGCCCTGGCCCAGACCGTCGCCGCCGTCCTTCCCGAAGGGGCG
Source organism: Gemmatimonadota bacterium (assembly GCA_027346425.1). Classification (GTDB taxonomy): domain Bacteria; phylum Gemmatimonadota; class Gemmatimonadetes; order Gemmatimonadales; family Gemmatimonadaceae; genus SCN-70-22. The sequence continues at coordinate 2,959 of DAIESF010000423.1, forward strand.
ATCGTCTGCGACGAGGCGATCACCAACCGCTTCACCTGCATGGCGGCGACAGCCGGCGCCCTCCCGCACGACTGGTTCTGCCTGACGGGAGGGTCGCTTGGCGCGGGGATGCCGATGGCGTTAGGCGCGTCGCTGGCCGCCCCCGGGCGCCGGGTCGTCAACCTGCAGGCCGACGGGAGCGCCATGTACACACCTCAGGCGCTCTGGTCGTTCGCCCGCGAGGGGGTCGACGTCACGACGGTCATCCTCGCCAACCATCGCTATCGCATTCTCGACGTGGAATTGCACCGCTTGCAACTGACGGGCGCCGAGCGGGGGCGCGGGCTCACCAACCTCTCGCGCCCGTTGCTGGACTTCGTGCAGCTGGCGAACGGGCTCGGAGTCCCGGCGTCGCGGGTGACCACGACCGAGGGGCTGGCTGCGGCGATGCGCGAGTCGTTCGCCACGCCGGGGCCGCGGCTCATCGAGGCAGAGATGGTGGAATGACGATCGCCCGCGCCGGTGACCTGGCGCGGGCGATCGTCGTGGAAGGTCCTTCGTTCCGGCTGCCTAACGGATGATCCAGGCCGGGCCGAAAGCCCCGAACCCTTGCATGTGCGCGGTGCGCAGGCGGCTTCCCGAGCCGTCGGGGCGCATGGTGTAGAGGGCCGACGTCCCCGTACCGCTCACCACCGTCCCCGAGTAGGCGATGAAGCGTCCGTCGGGAGACCACGCCGGTGAGCGCTGGTCGCCCGCCAGGGCGATGCGCCGCGGGGTGCCGGTGGCGAGCGGGACGATCATGAGGTCCTCGCCGAATGCGGGATTGGCCACGTTCCAGCGCGTGAAGGCGATGGTGCTCCCGTCGGGCGACCACGTCGGGTCGCTGTCGAAGCCGGCGTCCTTCGTGAGCTGCCGCAGGTTGGTACCGTCGGCATTCATCAGCCAAACCTTGTGCTGGCCATTCACCGCGCCGATGAAGGCAATCTGCGATCCATCGGGCGACCAGGCGGGCGAGCTCATGTCGGTCATCGAGGGGTCGACCTGCGCCGAGAGGTTCTTCAAGCCGCTCCCGTCGGGGTTGATGACCCAGAGCTCCGGACGAGCGTTGACCCCGTTCGCGGCCCGGAAGAGGATGCGCGATCCGTCGGGGCTCCACGTCGGCTGGTGCTCGTAGCCGGCCGCGCTGGTGAGCTGGCGCATCCCCATCCCGTTGCGCTGCACGATGTACAGGTCGTTCTGCGGTTCGCCGGTGACCGGATGCGTCTGCGACACGCTGAAGACGAGGCGCTGGCCGTCGGGCGAGGGCGAAGGCTCGCGCGAGACGTTCCCGGCGTTGAGACGCACCGGATTCGTGACGCCGCCGCCCATGCCGACGACGAACAACTCTGCTGTGCCGACGTTGTTGGAGATGTGCGTGTAGATCAGGTCGTGCGTGGGGCGCGGCGTGATGGTGAAGGTGATCGACGCGCTCTTGCCGTCCACCGTCGCAGTGATGGTCACCGTTCCCGCTCCCACCGATTGCACCGCGGCGAGCGATTGCTGGCTCGCCTGCACGGTGGCGACGGCCGGGTTGTCGGTCGTCCAGGTGGCGATGCGCGGCAGCGGCTCGCCGTTTACTCCTTCCACGTACGAGGAGAGGAAGAAGGTGTCGCCGGTCTCGATGCCGTCAGGCGTCCCGTCGATGGAGACCTTGGCCACCGGGACCGGATTCACGCGCACGCCGACGGTGGCGGCCTTCCCCTCGATGATCGCGGTGACGTTGGCCACCCCGCTCCCCTGCGCCTGCAGCGTGCCGTCGGGCGCAACGGTCACCACTTCCGGCTTGCTGGACTGCCACGCCACCGCGCGCCCGGTGATCGTGTTCCCCTCGGCGTCCATCGCGACGGCCGACAGCTGGGTGCTCCCGTTCCACTCCAGCACCACCTCTGCGTCCGCGCTCAGGCGCACCTCGGCGACCGGGACCTGCGCCACCTGGATGATCGCCGATCCCACCTTTCCTTCGCTGGTCGCCGTGATGGTCACCTCGCCGGGGGCGAGCGCGGTCACCGTGCCGGTGGCCGAGACTGTGGCGACGGCGGCGTTCGCCGACGCCCAGGTGATGGTGCGCTCGAGCGGCCGGCTGTCCGCGTCCTTCGCCACCGCCAGCAGCGTGACCTGGCGCCCCACGAGCACCGACGCCGTTCCCGGCGCGACCGAGACCGACGCGACCGCGGCGGGGGGGACGGGGGCGGTGCCTCCGTTCTCCTCGTCTCCGCAGGCGGCGAGCACCAGCAGCGCCATTGTCATCCCTGCCAACCTCCCGTAGCGCCGAGCGCTATCCATCCACGACGACAGCATGATCCCTTCCTCCATGTATGAGTGGCTCGACGCGCCTATTGGGGCGGTCGTTCGTGAGGGGAAGGTCGTGGGAGGCGCTTATGTGGGCGCTTATCGCGGGAGGACGGATACTTAAGTCGCGGTGGCGCCGCCGCTTGCGCGGAGGAGCCTGCGCCTTCCGCGCAGTGGCGCGGCGCCACCGGCCCCGTGGCGGCGGTCGCGTTGGGTGGGCGTGCGCGCTAACCTCACCCCTCGTTGATCACCCTGTCTCGTAGCCGTATGAGCGCGACCAACCGAACCTGCCACCTGCTGGGCGTCTGGAACCCTTCGTACGAGGCCGACGCGATGGAGGCGCACCTGGAGGTGCTCCTGCGCCATGCGCGAGCCCATCGCGCCGAGGCGAGCGACGACGAGGACGTGTACGTGTGGTGGGGGAAGGTGCGATCGAGCAACCGGCAGCAACCCATGGCCCACCTGGACCAGATCCTCGCGCTCGACGAGCTGCTGGGCGACGGGAGCGAGCACGAGTTGCACCTGTACCTCACCGACTACCGATCTCTGTACGTGGCGCACGTGGCGGAGATCACGAGCGGGAACGTGCTGGACGACGATGAGGACGATCATGTCCCGGCGTACTATCGAGAGGCGGCGCTGTCGTGCGACTGCTGGTTTCGCCTGTTCGACATCCGGCGCGTGGTGGCCGACGACACCCTGGCGGTGATTGCCGAGCTCAAGAAGCTGCGCAACGCGCACTATCACGATCGCCCGGTGTCGCTGTACGGCGGGATGGTCGACCTCCCGCTGCTCGTGTGGCGTAAGGACGATCTGCGCTGGTTCGACGCCGACCTGCGAAAGCGGTATACGAACGGGCGCTTCTGGGCGGAGTTCGACGCCGAGCAGGGTGGGAACGCCGCGATGCAGGGGGAGCTGCGCGATCATCGCTTCGGCCCATCGCTGTGGGGGGCGCTCGACCCGGCGGCGCGGTCGTTCGTTGCCACTGCCGAGCAGATCTTCCGGGCGCACCATCGCGATGCAGCATTCGACTTGTCGCCGGTGGCGGTGAACCTGTCGCGGGCGCTGGAGTTGCAGGTGAACCGGCTGTTGCGGACCGGGCTGGCGAAGGCGCCGCCGATCCTGCGAATGCACAACGTTGAGGGAAGAAGCTGCGACCTGGCCAGCGGGGCGAACTGGACGTTAGGCACTCTCGCCGACGCGATCGACGGCGACGCCGAGCGTGTGGCGTGGCTCAACGAGCACCTCCGCAAGGGGCGATGGTTCACCGGGTCGCTCCCTGCGGTGCTGCGAATGGTATCGCACGTGCGGAACGCGGCGGCGCACACGGAAGCGGTGCCGCGGGAGGAGGTGGTGCGATTGCGGGCGCAGCTGGTGGGAGTGGGGTGCGTGGGGGCGTTGGTGGAG
>DAIESF010000440.1 GCA_027346425.1 Gemmatimonadota bacterium
CGGCTTGAACCCCGCCTCGATGATCTGCTCGCGGAAGTACTTCGAGTTGTCGCGCAGCTTCTGCACGCGCTCGGGCTGAGCTTCCATCACCCGCACCGCCTGCAGCGCGCTCGCCGCCACGGTGGGGGGAAGGGCATTGGAGAAGAGCTGTGGGCGCGAGCGCTGCGTCAGCATGTCGCACAACGCCGCAGAGCCGGCCACGAAACCGCCGGCCGCCCCGCCCACCGCCTTGCCTAACGTGGAGGTGATCACGTCCACCTCCCCCAGCACCCCCCAGTGCTCGGCCGTCCCGCGCCCGTGCTTCCCAAGCACCCCGGTGGCGTGCGAGTCGTCCATGATCACCACCGCGTCGTGCTTCCGCGCGACCTCGAGGATGTCCGGGAGCTTGGCGATGCTTCCCTCCATCGAGAAAACGCCGTCGGTCCAGATCAGCTTCCGCTTGGCCCCCTTGTTTGCCTCGAGCTTGGCGACCAGGTCGTCCATGTTCGAGTGCTTGTAGACGGCGGTCGTGCACTTGGTGATCGCCTTGGCCAGGCGGATGGAGTCGATGATCGAGGCATGGTTCAATTCGTCGGAGATGACGAAGTCGCCCTCCTCCACCACCGTCGCCGTCAGCCCCTCGTTGGCGTTCCACGCCGAGACGTAGCTCATCGACGCCTCGGTCCCGACGAAGCGGGCCAGCGCCTGCTCGAGTTCACGGTGCACGGTGAAGGTCCCGCAGATGAAGCGGACGCTCCCCGTCCCCGCGCCGTACTTCTTGAGCCCGTCGATCCCCGCCTGCACCACGCTCGGCTCGTCGCACAGGCCGAGGTAGTTGTTGGACGACAGGATCAGGATCCGCCCTCGCCCCTCCATCTCCACCCACGCCGACTGCGGTGAATCGAGATAGTTGAGCGTCTTGTAGACCCGGTCCCGCTTGAGCTGGTCGAGTCGCGCCTGAAGGTCGGCCGTGAATGAAGCGTTCAGCATGGTCTCGGTGGAGTTCTCGTCATCTCTCGTCTTCTCGTCTTCTCGTCCTCTACTAACTGATTTCAAACACCACCTTTCCCGCATCCCCGCTCTTGATCGCGTGGATCGCCTCGTCGTACTGCTCGAGTGGGAAGCGGTGCGTGATCACCGGGGTCGGGTCGAACTTGCCCGAGCGGAGGAACTGCGACATCTGGATCCACGTGTCGTACATCCGCCGCCCAATCACGCCGTAGACCGTGATCCCCTTGAAGATGATCTCGTTTGCGAAGTTGACTTCCATCGGCTTGGCGGGGATCCCGAGCATCTGCACGCGCCCGCCGAGTCGCACTTCCTTGAAGGCCTGGTGAATCGCCGCCGGAACGCCACTCATCTCGAGGACGACGTCGACCCCGAGCCCCTCGGTTGCACGCTTCACCGTCGCCTCGACCTCCGACGGGTGCACGGCATCGTGCGCCCCCGCCGCCCTGGCGAGGGCGAGGCGGCGCGGGTTCACGTCGCTGGCGATCACGCGCGAGGCACCGGCCGCGGCGGCGATACCAACGGCGAAAATCCCGATCGGCCCGCACCCCGTCACCAGCACCGTTGCACCTGGGATCTCCGTCCCATGCAGGGTGGTGTGGAAGGCGTTCCCCATCGGGTCGTGGATCCCGCCGATCTCGTAGGGGACGCTGGCATCCAGGTGCCAGACGTTGGTCGCCGGCATCGCGATGTAGTCGGCGAAGCAGCCGTCGCGATCGACGCCGATGATCTTCGTGTTCGGGCAGACGTGCGAGTTCCCGGTGCGGCACAGGTGGCAGCGCCCGCACACGATGTGCCCCTCGGCGGTCACCCGGTCGCCGATGGCGACGTCACGTACCAGCGACCCCACCTGCACCACGTCGCCGGCGAATTCGTGCCCCACCGTAAATGGGGGCTTGCAGCGGTTGCTGGCCCAGTCGTCCCACTCGTAGATGTGGACGTCGGTGCCGCAGACGCCGGTGCGTCGCACTTTGATGAGGACTTCGTCGTCGCGGATTGTGGGTTCCGGGACGTCCTTGAGAGTGAAGCCCGGGCCGGCGGAGGACTTGACGAGGGCGCGCAATGTCGGGGAGATCGAGAAGACGAGAAGACGAGAAGACGAGAAGCGTGGCGCGCCAAGCGTGCGCGGTTGCGCTATCGCCCCGCTATCGCCCCGCTGGCGCCCCCTGAATCAACCGCTCCAGCACCCCGCAATCAAGCGTCGTGACCTCTCGTCCTCTCGTCTTCTCGTCTTCTCGTCTTCTCTATATCAGCGACGATATTTGCCCGCCATCCACCTGGATCGCCGTCCCCGTGACGAACGAGGCGCGTTCGCTGGCGAGGAAGGTGACCATGGCGGCGAACTCCCTGGGATCGCCAGAACGCCCCATCGGGATCCCGGCCTGACGTGCCGCGAGCACCTCGTCAATCGGCTTGTGCTCGCGCGTGGCGCGCATCTGTGCCAGTTCTATCGCGCGCGCGGTGTCGAAGTGGCCGGGGAGGACGGTATTCACCAGGACGTTGTCCTTCGCGACCTCGTTGGCCAGCGTCTTGGCGAAGCCGAGCAACCCGGCGCGGGCGGTGTTCGACAGGATCAATCCCTGGATGGGCATCTTGGCAGCCATCGACGTCAGGAAGATGACGCGCCCCCAGCGTCGGGAGCGCATCCCCGGAACGACGGCGCGCGCGAGCCGGATCGACGCCATGAGGTTGAGGTTGAGCGCGGCCTGATACTGCTCCTCGGTGGTTGATTCGAAGAGCGTCGACGGCGGGCCGCCGGCGTTGGCGACGAGGATGTCCACCGGCCCGAACGCTTGCTCTACCTGCTGCGCGATGGATGCCGCGGCGCCGGGCGTGCCCACGTCGGCGGCGATCGCCACGACGCGCCCGTCGGTGCGCCCGGCGATCTCCGCGGCGTGGCGCTCCAACTCTTCCTTGCGCCGCGCGACCATCGCGACGCTCGCCCCCTCCTGGCTCAGTTCATTGGCAATGGCGAGCCCGAGCCCGCTCGATGCGCCGGTGACGAGGGCGACGCGGTCGTTCAAATGCAGGTTCATAGAAGACGAGAAGACGGGAAGACGAGAAGACGGGAAGACGAGAAGACGGGAAGACGAGAAGACGGGTAATCGAGACTCAGGCGTGATGGGCCGAGGATGGCGTGGCGGATTCCAGCGGCGTCTCATCGTCAACCGCCTTCTCCACTCGTACGGCGCACACCTTGAACTCCGGGATGTGGGCGTAGGGGTCGAGGGCGGGGTTGGTGAGCAGGTTGGCGGCGGCTTCGCGGTAGTGCATCGGGATGAAGATCTGGTGTGGCGCCACGCGTTCCGACAGGCGCACGGCGATACTGATCTGGGCGCGGCGCGACGTCACCAGCACGGCTTCGCCGTCGTTCACGCCGAGTGCGAGGGCGTCGGCCGGGTTCAGCTCCACGATGGGGGTCGACTCGCGCGCGTCGAGCGCGAACGAGCGGCGCGTCATCGTCCCGGTATGCCAGTGGTACATCTGCCGTCCGGTGTTGAGGAGGAATGGGAACTCCTCATCCGGAAGCTCGGCGGGGGGGAGGAACTCGACCGGATGGAACGTCGCCTTGCCGTCCGCCGTGGGGAACGCGTCGGCGAAGAGGAAGTCGGTCCCCATGTGCTCGGCGTCGGGAACCGGGTACTGCAGTCCTCGGCTGTCCTCGAGCCGCGCGTGCGATACGCCGCGCCACGACGGCGTGACCCGTGCGATCT
>DAIESF010000456.1 GCA_027346425.1 Gemmatimonadota bacterium
CCGTGGCGATGCTCACCCAGACGGCGATCGGCGAGTCGTACCTGCGCCCGGTCGACTACTAGCGTCTCGCAGCCGATGTCGTACGTCCTCAAGCTGCGCGACGTCATCGTCGGTCGCTCCGATCTCGCGGAGCGCGACCCGGCGCACCGCACGGCGCGCGGGGCGTTCCGCCCCGGGCTGGGATGGGAGTTGGTGGAGCCGATCTTCGCGCTCCTTCCGGTGGGTGACGCTCAGGCGCCGAGCGAGCAGCGTGACCGTTACCGCCGCGCCCGCGACACCCTGGCCCTCGCGCTGTACGGCCCCGATGGCGCGCTGGTCGAGACCTCGCGCATCGACATCACCCCGGACACCGCATCGCCCACCAGGCTCGTGCTCGACGTCGTGATCGTGGACGCGGCGTTCTGGCACACCTGACAGGCGGCGGAGCAGCGGGGAGTTCCTCCCCGTGCGCCACGCCCGTGCCTAACGCCGTGCGCGCTGCCCCATACCCCCTGAGGTTGATGTGTACCTCGGGGCGGGTGCCCTTCGGCGGTGACGTGCCGCCGGCTAGGCTGCGTAGGCGAGGCTCACCGCCCGCCTGGCTCCGCGCTTGAGGGCGCGATGGACCGCCCGGGCATATCGCACGAAGTTGGCCCCCGCCCACGGGTGACGAGCGAAGAACTCGTGCGGCAGCATGTCGCCCTTGAGGCGATTGCAGCGGGCGCATGCGGTCACGAGGTTCCCCGCCGCATGGGTGCCGCCGCGGGCGAGCGGATAGACGTGGTCGAGGGTCGCCTCCTCGAGCGCCAGGCGCTCGGCGCAATAGACGCAGCGCCGGCAGCAGTCGCGCATGGCGGCGTGCTTCAGGGCACGCTTCGCATCGCGGAACTGCAGGTGACGGTCGCGGTCATCACTGGGGCGACGGCCGCGCGACGAACGAGGAAGGACCACCCGGAGCATCCCACGTCGAGACATTGCACCTCGCCGGAAAAGACGACACCCCGCCCGGGGCGATGGCCGGGGCGGGGTGTCGCGAGTGGAGGAGAACCGATGCCGAATGCCGCGATCGGTGTCGCGACACGTGAGGTTCGCGCGAAGCGTGTTGGCGAACTCGGGGCATTGCCCTCCCGTTATGCGGGGGTCGGTGGACCCGCGTTAGGATACTTATGATGCATAACGATTCATCGCGCAAGAGCCGATCGTGCCGCCCCCCGCCGCCACGTGGTCCCGAATGCGTCACGAGGCCGCCTCTCGGCGGCCTCGCGCGGGGGGGGCGCGTCGCGGGTCCCGCGTTATGCGCTCATCACCGTGAGGCGCCGCGCAATCTGCTGGCGCACCGGGTCGCGCAACTCGGCGATCATGCGCACGGCCATCGCATCGAGCAGGGTCCGGTCGGGCATCTCCGAACCAGGGAACGGCAAGGGAATGTCGAAGCCGTCCCCCGCCTTGCGAGGGATCAGGTGCACGTGGTAGTGGAAGACGTTCTGCCCCGCCGCCGGACCCGAGTTCACCACCAGGTTCATGTCGTCGGCGCCATGCAAGCGGCGCACCACCGGTGACAGCCGGAGGGCGACGTCGAACAGGTGCATCGCAAGCTCGGGGGGGATGTCGCTCATCGACTCGAAATGCTCGCGCGGCACCACGAGCACGTGCCCCAGGTTGACGGGCTGGATGTCCATGAACGCGATGGCGCTCGAGTCCTCATAGCACATGGACACCTCACCCGCCCCATTGATGAGGTCGCAAAAGATGCAGGGCTTGTCTGGGGCGGACATACGAATCGACTCCTTGGGTGGCATCTCCCGACTTCCGCAGGACCGATGCCACCGCGATCACTCCTCCCGACCCCTGCTTTCTCACCCCCGAGGGGGCGCGCGCGCCCGTTGCGCAGCGCGCGCGCCACAGGGGCGAGGGACGCCCGTCCTACATCTTCACCAGTTCCACGCGGCGGTTGTTCTGCCGCCCTTCGGGGGTGTCGTTCGGCTCGGCGGGCTTCGTCGCGCCGAATCCCTTCGCCGACAGTCGCCCCCCGTCGATCCCATGCTCGGTGAGGTACTGCACCACCGCGGCGGCTCGCTTCTCCGAGAGCGTCTGGTTGGACGCGGCGCTCCCCACGTTGTCGGTGTGCCCTTCGATTGTGAGCTTGAGGTCGGCATGCTCGTTGAGCATCGCGCTGATTTCCTTCAGCGTCGGCGTCGACTCGGGGCGAATGCGATCCGAGCCCGTGTCGAAGTAGATCCCCTGCGTCGCCACACGCCCTTTCTCGGCGAGGGCGTCGTAGAGCTTCTTCCCCCCCGCGGCGAGGCGGAAGGCGCCGAACATCGCCGGGTTCTCCTGGCTCCCATCGACGTAGAACAAGATCTTGCTCCCGCGTGCCGGGTTGGCGTTGGGGATGTTCGCCATCCGCCGGTCGTTGATGTACAGCTTGATGTACCGGCCGTCGGCCATCACCCGCGCGCGGTACATCTTCCCGCGGAACGCCTCGACCCACTCGGTCCCGGTGTACTCGCGGCCATCCTCGTGGTAGCCGATCTTGCCGCCGTTGTGGAACTCGATTCGCTGCTTGTGCTCGTTGTCGAGCGGGGCGATCCAGAGCGCGCCGGAGGGGACGGCCAGGTCGAACTCCAGCGTGTAGCGCTCGGCGAGCGGCTGCGGGAGGACGATATGGAACTTCGCGTCGCTCGAGGCGCGGAGGTAGCGCGCCCCCTGCCACTCGACGATCTCCATTGAGCCGTTGATGAACTCCAGCGAACGCGGGAAGTCGCCGACTTCGTCCTTCATGAAGTCGTCGGCATACAGGACTCGCTCGCCCGGCTTGAAGTCATAGTTCGCCCACGCCCCCTCGCCGGGCTTGAGCGCGTCGGCGCCAGTTGCCTGAGCCTCGGCGGCCCCCCCTTTCTTGGGCGCCGTGTCGCTGGCTGGGACGACATTCACCGTCTTCCCTTCGGCCTTCGCCTTGTCGATGCACTTGGTGTCGCCCATGGCGCAGTCGACCGCCTTGTCAATCTTGCGTCCGACCGACTCCTCGGCCCTGCGCTTGATGCGATCGCGAATGCTCTGGGCGCCTGCAACGCTGGTCGCCGCCGCCAGCGACGAGGCCAACATGAAGAATGACAACAACTTCCAATGATTTTTCATCCGAATGTCTCCAGGATGGCAGGGTACGACCTGATGCGCCGACTCCGGCGTCGGACGACAATGCCAGTTGATCGTGCCTCCAAACGGAAGTCGACGCCAGAGGGTTTCGCGGAGTTCTTCCACGGCGTGACCCCGACGTATCTTACGCCGTTCGCCGAACGCCCCTCATCACGTAACTGCCATGGCTACGACGACCCGAACGGAGCGACAGAGCGCCGCCGGCCTCTCCCGCGAGCAGCTCCAGCAGGCATACCGCACGATGCTCCTGTCGCGTCGGATTGACGACAAGGAGATCCAGCTCAAGCGACAGAACAAGATCTTCTTCCAGATCTCCGGGGCCGGGCATGAGGCCGTCCTCGCCGCGGCGGGGCTGCACTTCCGTCCCTCGTATGACTGGTTCTACACGTACTATCGCGACCGCGCCCTCTGTCTCGCGCTCGGGATGACTCCCGAAGAGATGCTGTACGAGGCCGTTGGGGCGGCGATCGATCCCAACTCGGGAGGACGGCAGATGCCGTCGCACTTCGGGCACAAGGCGCTCAACATCGTGAGCGCCTCGTCGCCCACCGGGACCCAGTTCCTGCAGGCGGTCGGGTGCGCCGAGGCGATCCAGCGCGCCGCATCGCTCGGGATCAGTGAAGGGTTCAAGTCCGACGAGGTCGTCTACGTCTCGTCAGGCGACGGGACGACGAGCGAAGGGGAGTTCTGGGAAAGCCTGAATACGGCGTGCAACCTCAAGCTCCCCATCGTCTACGTCATCCAGGACAACCAGTACGCCATCTCGGTCCCGGT
>DAIESF010000457.1 GCA_027346425.1 Gemmatimonadota bacterium
CCCGCCACGATGGCCGCGAGCCAGATCGCCGTCCCCGTGGCCGACAGCCAGTTGAAGGTGAACACCGCCCCCTCGGCGGCCGGCGCGGCGACGACGGGCGGGACGCGCTGGACCATCAGGTGCAACCCCGGCACCGGGAACGCGGGCGCCGAGATGGCATTCAAAGCCCCCTTCACCTGCGGGAGCCCCCAGGCAAAGACCAGCAGGGAGAGGATGATCCACGGCACCCAGGCCCGAGCGCGTGACAGCGGTGCACCGTCAGCCGCAACGCCCCCCTCGCTATCGCTCGGCTCCCGTCTCCCCGCTACCGACCCAGGCGCGGTCCAGCCGTCGGATGGCCTCCACACCCGTAGCAACGCAACGAGTGCCCCCATGCTGCTCACCGCCGCCACGACGTCCACCAGCCACGGGCCGTGGTAGTTGGAGACGAGGTATTGCGGCACGGCAAAGGCGACCCCCGCCACCACCAGCGCCGGCCAGATCGCGAGGGTCGAGCGCACCCCGACGTACGCCGCCATCAGCCAGAAGGGAATGATGAGCGAGAAGACCGGGAGCTGCCGTCCCACCATCGCGCTCAGGTCGAGGAGGTCGAGCCCCGTGACTCCCTGCAGCGCGATGATCGGCGTTCCGAGCGCCCCATATGCCACCGGCGCCGTGTTGGCGATGAGCGACAGGCCACTCGCCTGCAATGGCGTGAAGCCCAGTCCGATCAGGAGCGCCCCCGTCACCGCCACCGGCGTCCCGAAGCCAGCCGCCCCTTCGAAGAAAGCCCCGAACGAGAAGGCGATCAGGAGGAGTTGCAGCCGACGGTCAGTCGTCACCGACCCGATGCTCCCCTGCAGTGCGGCGAAATAGCCGGACTCACTCGTCAGGCGGTACAGGAAGATCACGTTGAGGACAATCCACCCGATCGGAAAGAGCCCGTACACCGCACCATATCCCGCCGAGGCGAAGGCCATTCCGGCGGGCATCCCCAACGCGGCGATCGCCACCGCAACTGCCGACGCCAATCCCGCCAACGCCGCCCAGTGGGCGCGTACCTGGTGCATCGCCAGGAGGCCGAGCAGCACGACGAGCGGAAGCGCCGCGACCACGGTCGAAAGGACCGGAGAGTTGAGCGGATCGTACGTCTGGGACCACGGCATTGACGACGAGAAGACGAGAAGACGAGAAGACGAGAAGACGAGGCGAAATTGCAGGACGGGGTGGGAAAAGACGAGGCCCCCGCGGGCGGTCGCCGGCGGGGGCCTGTTGCGTGGTGCGTATCAGCGGATCGAGTGCGCGGTGAACCGTCAGGCGGTCGCGCGATAGGGCGAATCGGAATATGGGGAGTCGTCCGCCTCGTCCCGGCCGTAAACGAGGCGCGGGCCGCGCGGCGCGTCCTTGGGCATCGGGAGGATGATGTCACCGGCGAGGGGACGGACGATGTCGAGGATCCCGTCGCTCAGGTGCTGGCCGTACCGCGCCAGGTTCGTCGCCCGCGCCCGCTGGGCCAACAGGTACATCAGGAAGGGCTTGTCGGCCTTCGCCGAATTGCACCGCTTGCACGCCAGGACCAGGTTGTCGCGACGATCATACGCCGTCTGCCCCTTACGCGGGGTGACGTGGTCGAGCGTGATGTTCCGCGGGTTCGACTCTACTCCGCAGTAGGCGCACGTGGGACCGTGTTGCGCCAGGAGCCAGCGGCGGGTTTCGGCGTATGCTTCCCGGCTGGTGGAAACGGAGGAGTGCTGAGGGGTGTGGCTATCCGGATTGCCCCGCCGCGGTCGGCGGCTCCGGCGTTTTGCTGGATTTGTCATGTACGCATTCAATTTACCACATCGTCCCCCCGATTGGGAGGCGTCACCGAAATGACGAGCCCGGCGTCGCGGAGGTCAATGTCCGGCCTTCCGGGCCCTATCGTCGGACCGTGTCGGCCGCGAAAAACCGCGCATCGGCCCACCCCTCCACCCCAGCCGAGCGGACGCGGCGCCACCCGGACCGGACCTCGCCCAACTGTACCGCCGTATTGGGGGTCACCACCCCCACGACCGGCGCGTCGCGCGATGCCGCCGCCCGGACATTGACCCACTCCTGCGCCACGGCGCGCGTCCAGGGGCCGGGGTAGCGGTCTTGCCGGGCGGCGGGCGCCGGACGCGACGGGGTGGCGCCTGGAGCAGCGGTTGCCGGAGCGGCGCCAGCCACCCCGGTCGCCCCCCCCGTGACGGCCGTCATCCCCCCCTTCACTTGCACCTGTAGCGACTCGCCCCGCTCCAACGCGCTGGGCAACGTGTCGCCCGCGGCTGCCGCGGAGGAGTCGGCGCTCGCGGGAACGGGGGGCGCAGCGTGCGGTGGTGGCGTCGAGACTGTCGGCGGCGTGACCCGAGCCGTCTCCCCGACGTCGGCCTCGGCGCGCGACGACACGTAGACACGATACTGCCAGATCCCAAGACCCAGGACGACGATCGCCGCGGCCACCCCGGCCCACACCTTCACGGGCGAGACCGGAATCGCCGCCGGCTTGGTCCCGCACCACTTGCACCCCCCTCGGCTGCGCGGGTAGTACGTGTCGCACTCGGGGCAATACGCCAGCGGCACCTCGTTCCCCCGCGTGTCGCGGAGGCCGAGCGGATGGGTACAGCGCGGGCACTGGGAGGCAGCGGAGAGCGCCTTGGCGCCACATTCTTCGCAGCGCACCAATCGCATACGCGGCCACTACGCGGGAAAGGGGTGAGGCACGCCGGCCTCCGAGACTCCCGGGAAAGTGCGCCGCGGAGCGCGCGTGGGGAAGGTGGGCCACGGAATCCGGACGCCTCACGCTCCGCTCCGCCGCCATGCAGCGGCGGTCACTCCATGATGGTGGGCGCGCCGGCGTTCGCGCGGGATCCCCTTCCCCCGTCCCGGCTTAGCTTGGTGAAGGCGCTGCGCGTGCCGCCATCGACGCTCCCGATGCCGCCCCTTCGTGCATCCGACTTCCATCTCGCCTCCATGACCCAGATCGCGGCAGAGATTTTTATCATCCTCCTCCTGCTCGTCCTCAACGGGGTCTTCGCCATGTCGGAGATTGCGGTGGTGGCGTCGCGAAAGGTTCGGCTCGAGCAGCGCGCCGACGCGGGAGATCGTGGTGCCCGGGCCGCGCTCGACCTGGCCCACGAGCCCACGGCCTTCCTGTCCACGGTGCAGGTTGGGATCACCCTGATCGGCGTCCTCGCCGGCGCTTTCGGAGGCGCCAGCATCGCCGAGCAGCTGGCCGACGCGCTGCGTCAGTCGGCGGTCGGGGAGTACGCCGACGGCATCGGGCTCGCCATCGTCGTGGGAGGGATCACCTACGCTTCGCTAATCGTCGGCGAATTGGCCCCCAAGCGCATCGCCCTCGGCGCACCCGAGCGCATCGCGGCCATCGTCGCTCGCCCCATGCGCGTCCTCGCGACGGTGGCGTCGCCTCTCGTGCGACTCTTGACCGCGTCGACAAACGTGCTCCTTCGGCTGGCGGGGGTGAACGCGGCGAGGGACGCCGGGGTCACCGAGGACGAGATCCGCGCCCTCGTAGAGCAGGCGGAGGAGAGCGGCGCAGTGCGTCCCGAGGAGCGCGAGGTGGTCGAGGGGGCTTTCCGGCTCGGCGACCGTGAGGCGGGGATGTTGATGACGCCGCGCCCGGACGTGGCTTGGCTCGACGTCACCGAGAGCGCCGATCACATTCGGCAGCACCTCATGGAACAGCGCGGTGAGCACGTCCTCGTCTGCCGCGAAGTCATCGACGAGGTGATCGGCTTCGTGCGCCCGGAAGAACTCCTGGCGCACGTCCTTGCCGGAGGGAGCGTGGATGCGACGGCCATCGAGCGACTCGCGCGTCCCCCGGTTTTTGTCCCCTCGGTGATGCCGGCGTATGGCCTCCTCAAGCAGCTGCAAGTCGAGCAGCAGCAGGCGGCGGTCGTGCTCGACGAATACGGGGGCGTGGTGGGGGTGGTGACTGTCGACGAGATCCTCGAGGACCTGGTCGGCGAGCTCACCTCGGCGGCGCCAGGCGAGGAGCCCGACATCGTGCGGCGCGACGACGGAAGCTGGCTGGTCGACGCGCAGGTCCCCATCACCGACGTGGAACGCCTGCTCGACGTGACACTGGTCGCGGAGGAGCGTCCCGGCTTTCACACGTTAGGGGGCTACGTGTTGAGCGTCCTCGGGCGCATTCCACGGGTCTCCGACCGCTTCACCCGCGCGGGCTACCGCTTCGAGGTGATGGACATGGACGGGCGGCGGGTGGACAAGGTGATGGTCGTGCCGGCGAAGGAGGGCGAGGAGGAGGATTAGCAGCAGATTCCTTCGGCCGCCCTTCGGCGCGTAACGCTGGCGCCAACTGAGGTCCTCCCGCCGCGGCCCAAAAGTCCGAATTCAGTTGATGGACGATCGAAAATGTAACTCTCGCGACTTCGGCTTCACGCACTACATGAGGTCGTGCGGTGCGCTCAGAGCCGAGTCGCGCCCGCACACCGCATAGAGCCCGATGATGTGAGCAACGACAGTTTGCGCGCGTGAGTCCATGCCGATTTGGGGCGCGAGTGCGCAACGCCCGAAGCTGAAATTGAGCTATCGGAGGAGGTGATCACACGACGCATTCGTCTTCGACATTTAATCTCCTCGGTTGGTCGCTTCCGTCGCTGGCCGGACCTGAGCGCCACCAACTCGGGCCAGCTGGTTTTGGTCGGATCCACGCCCACCGTGCACCGACAGCATATCGAACCTCATCACTCTCTGAGAGTGCCGAGCCGGCGATCGCGCTGCAAGTTGGGGTCATCACATGCGCTCGCTCACGGTATTTCCGCGGGAGCTTGGAAGACCGATCCCTGTCAATCTCTGAGTCACCCTTTACGGAAACCGAGACATGAGTGAGGTTGTTAACCAATCCTCAAACACCCGAGTTTCATGCCATCCGAGCTGGGCACGTTCATTCGGCAGAAGCGTACCGCGGCCGGTCTCGGCCTACGGGAGTTCGCTCGCCTGATCGGAAGGTCCGCGCCGTTCCTGACGCAGCTGGAGTTGGATGACGATCCACCGCCAGCTTCCGAAGATACGCTGGAGGCGATCGCCAGAGCCTTGGAGGAAAACCCGGACGAGCTCTTCGCCCGCGCCAACAAGCTCCCGAGGGCGCTCGCCCCAGAGTCTGCGCTGGAGGTTGCGCTCTACCGCCGTATGAAGTCGATGAGCGTTAGTGAGCAGAAAGACCACCTGGCGAAGCTAGAGAAGCGAAGCACTAAGGGTGACCGCAGGTGAGGTGTTGTAGGGCGGGTCGATGTAAATGAGCTTCGCCTGCTGCGCGTAGTACGGCAGCAGCGCCTTGAGCGCCAGCAGGTTGTCACCCTGTACGACGAGGTTGCCCGACTCGGGATCGCCAGCCGCGAGCTCCGCGTCTTCCTTAAGCAGATGAAACGGGATATCGCGGTGATGGTTCAATACCGCGCGCTTGCCGATCCAGTCGAGCGTTGGCATTCAGGCTCCTCAGGGTTGCTGCGGCGCCATGTGGCAGACGCCGCATAATGCCATCGTTTCATTGGCCGAGTTCATCCGTGGACAGGTTACGCGACGACGCTGACGCGCGTTAGGCCGGGGCGCGCCGATCCCTTCGTGTCTCATGGCCCCTGCTCGACCACGTCGTACTCGAAGCCCTCGTGCACGAACGCGGGGGCGATCGCGGCGCAATCCGCGTCGGTACCGCCCTGGCGCCGGACCTCACCTTCCCACTCCGCGCGCACGACGCTCACCATGCGGTCGATGACGGCGTTCGCGTCCTCGGTCGAGAGATCGAACCGGGCGGCGGCGGAGAGCAGGTTCGCCCGCCGTGCGCGTCGGCCGAGTCGGCCGCAGATCATGGCCAGGTCGCGGTCCTGCTGCCCCGGACGCGGTTCCGGGGTGATGTCGTACGCCGGGGCCAGCTGCCACTCCTTCCCGGGCGCGATGAGCGCGTGGTTCCGCGGGTGGTCGTCTAGGTTCGACACCAACGCGTTGAGCACCATCCGCCGAAAGAGCTCCTGCCGGTCCTCACGCGGGCGCCGCGACCAGCGCCGCAGCTCGTCGGCGAGCAGCAGGTACGACCAATTGCGGCGGTCCGTCGGCGACTCCTCGGCGTCAAGCACCGTCAGCGCACTCACCATGCGGTGCCGGAGGTAGCGCGAGTCGCCGTTCGCGTCCGGCCCGAGCCGTTCGCGGTCGAACCGCTTGACCATGAGCACCGCGTGCGGCCCGACCAACTGCACGCGCGTAGACGGCGTGTGGATGTCGCAGCGCCGCGCGAGCGAGAGCATTGCGCCCTCGACGACCGCGTTTGTCCACCGGTCGCCCCGCTCCGGGAACTTGGCGACCCACAGCCCCTCCTCGTCCTCGACCACGCTCTTGGCGCGCGCGCCACCCATGGAGGTCCCGCCCTGCCGGAGCAGGAGCTCGGCGTGCCGTATCGCATCCGGGATGGACTGACCGCTGGGGTCCTCCTGGAGCAGGCGCGCTGCCTCGAGGAGCTCGGGGAGCTGGACGACGCGATTGTACTCCCACACCGGCGGCGGCGGCGTGGTGCCGCGGCCGAACGACAGGGCGCCCGCGCGGTCTTCCGGCGATTGCAGCAGGAAGTCGACCTCGGTAAGGTCGGTGCGACCCAGCGCCCGCTCGATGACGAGGCGCCCCCACCTGTCCGGCGAAGCGTCACGGAGCGCGCCGAAGATGCCGCCCAGCTTGGCCGTGGTGTAGACACGGTCGGAGAGCGGCAGGTTGAAGGGATCGAGTGGTACGGCGTCCGGTCGAAGGCGGTAGGTGCGGCCGTACACGAAGCGTCCAACCGCGCCACCGATGACGGTCTCCTCCTGGACGAACCGACCGCAGGTCACGATGTCAGTCGTTCCTGGCAGCTGGATGTACACGAAGCACTCGCGCTCCCGCAGGCGGGCAGCCGCCTTCGGCGAGCGAGCGGCCTGGCTGGAAGTCGGAGTGCTGGAGCGACGGGCCATGGGCGAAGTGGGCGCGTGCTGGGGTTAGAAGTTGTCGTCCAGCGTCGTGCTGGCCCGCGCGCGTTCCCCAAGGCGGGCGGCAGCGAGCGTCTCGCCCTCGTCGTCACGGTCCGGGCGCGCCACCTCGGCGAGCTGCTCGTGGAGCCCGAGCGCCCAGAGCGCTGCGGCGTAGGCGCCGATGGCAGTGCCCGGGGCCCCCGACTCCACCTTTCTGAGGGTGTTCGGGTGGATGCCGGCCTTCTGGGCAAGATCTTCCTGTCGCCACGCGCGACGCATCCTGGCGGTCGTGATGTGTCGTCCGAGGCGGACGATGGCCTCTTCGGTCGCGGCTACCGATCCGATTCGATGACGTCCCACGTGACTCCTCGTGAATTCAGTGTAGCAACATAAATATGTTGTTTATGGAACTTTGTCAACACAAATATATGCCAACCAGCAACTCTCGTCACGAAAAGGTTCGCGTCGTGCGATACCACGACCACGCGCGGGAGCCGGACGCGGTCAGGTCGGCCGTAAGGGCATCGCGGCGTCAACCCTGGCGATCCAGAGGTCGCCAGCATGGCGATCGCTCATTTCCGAGGGCTGCGCCCGGCAGGATCGCGAACGGGGAGGAAACGAACGAGGCGCACCAATTCACAGGTGCGCCTCGCAGGCGATGCATGCCTCGGTGAAAACAAACTCGGAGAATCGGGACGGCGGGATTCGAACCCGCGACCCCCTGAACCCCATTCAGGTGCGCTACCGGGCTGCGCTACGTCCCGTCCGCGTGGCAACTACGCCTTCACAGCCTAACAACCAGCGGAGGTCCCCCAACCTAACCGACCATCCACCCCCAAACAACCGCCCGTGCCGGCCGTTCTGCCCCACCCTTTCGCCGGGCATCTCGCGTCAATGCCAGATCGCCCTCGGCAGGACTGGCAGGCACGACGCTCTCTGGAATCAGAAGAAACCGCACGAATTGAACCGCAGGAACGGATCAAACGCGACAGAATATGCCGAATCGCCCACTCGCAAGTGCACAAACAGCACAAATGATATTACACTAGCCTGTCAACAACCCACACCGACGCCGCTTCAGTCCCTTCTCCCGACCCCCGTGCCGCTGACAGGCTCGAATCCCATCGACACGCTCTGGATCGCCATCGCCTCGGGGCTCGTCCTCCTCATGACCCCCGCCCTGGCCCTGTTCTATGGCGGACTGGTTCGCTCCAAGAGCATCCTCAACACGATGATGATGTCGCTCGCCTCCTTCGGCGTGGTCGGCGTCCCGTGGATCATCCTCGGCTACTCGCTCGCCTTTGGCTCGGGGAACGCGGTCCTCGGCAACCTCGACCACGCCTTCCTGCTCGGCGTGGGACTCGAAGCGAAGGGGGCAATCCCGCATCTCCTCTTCATGGCCTATCAGGGGACGTTCGCGTTCATCACGGCGGGGCTGATCTCGGGGGCACTGGTGGAGCGGATGCGCTTCTCGGCCTACCTCGTGTTCATCGCCATCTGGTCGGTCGCGATCTACGCCCCGATCGCCCATTGGGTCTGGGGAGGCGGGTGGCTGGGGGCTTGGGGGGTGCTCGACTTCGCCGGGGGGACGGTCGTGCACATCGCCGCGGGGACCGCGGCGGGGATCGGAGCGGTGGTGGTGGGACAGCGCCGCGACTACGGGCGCCAGGCCTTCCTTCCGCACAACGTCCCGATGATGCTCACCGGGACGGCGCTGCTCTGGTTCGGGTGGCTCGGCTTCAACGGGGGGAGCGCCCTTGCCGTGAACGGGGCGATGGTCGTCGCGCTCGTCAACACCATCATCGCCCCCATGGCGACGCTCGCGGTCTGGCTCACCCTCGACCTCTGGCGCACGCGACACGCGACGGCGGTGGGGGCCGGGACGGGGATCGTGGTCGGCCTGGTGGCGATCACCCCGGCCTGTGGCTTCGTGTCACCGTTAGGCGCGCTCACCATCGGCGCGATCGCCGCCATCCCGTCGTACTGCGCCATCGCCAGGCGCGCCTCGACGCGTCTCGATGACTCGCTCGATGTGGTCGGCGCACACGGCGTCGGCGGCGTGATGGGTGCGCTCCTCACCGGCGTCTTCGCCACCAAGGCGTGGGGCGCGCCGACCAATGGCCTGCTCTACGGCGATCCGTCGCTCCTGCTGAAGCAGGCCGTCGGCGTGCTGGCGACCATCACCTACGCCGGCATCGGGACGTTCGTTGTCCTCCACCTTGTCGCCCTCATCCGCCCCCTCCGCGTCCCGGTGAAGGACGAAGCCGGAGGCCTCGACGTCTCCCAACACGGGGAAGAAGGGTACTCCGATGGCGAGGGCGCCATGCTCGTCCTCCAGGACTCCGCCGCCTGATCGCAGCACTCGTCCTCTCGTCCTCTCGTCTTCTCGTCTTCTCGTCCTCTAGAGATGAAGCTCATCGTCGCAGTCATCAGGCCCGAACGCCTGGGAGATGTCCTGGAGGCGCTGTACCGCGCCGAGGTGCGCGGCCTCACGGTCTCCCGCGTGCAAGGGCACGGCGGGGAAACGGACCACGTCGAGAACTACCGCGGCACAACGGTCAAGGTGGAGTTGCACCCCAAGGTGCGCCTGGAGATCGGCGTCTCCGACTCGTTCGTGCAGCCGACGATCGACGCCATCGTGAAGGGGGCGCGCACCGGTGAGGTGGGGGACGGCAAGATCTTCGTCCTCCCGGTGGAGCGTGTGGTGCGCATCCGTACCGGCGAGGAGGATCGGGCGGCGGTCACGCCACTGGCACCAGTGGAGTAGGGCGCCACAATACGCGGCGACGCCCGGCGCGCAGGTCGCACCGGGCGTCGCTCTCAGCTGAGAATCGGCGCTAGAAGTTCTGCACGGTGTTCCAGTCGTCGTCATCCAGCGGGATGTGGATGTCCGCCCCCTCGGCCGTCGGCGCGACCGCCTTGCGCTGCTGTGCCGTCTTGGGAAGCGGCGTCCTCCCAGTCTTCGGCGCGGACGCCACCGGTTTGGCCGCACTCGCCTGGCGCGCCGCCCCAGGGGCCACGGCCGCCTGACGAGCGGCGACCCCCACCGCCGCCGCCCGGGCCGGCGATCCACCGCGCGGCTTCGCGCCTAACGCGCGCCCCGCCGGCTGCTGCCGCGTCGCGCTCCGCTCGAGCCGGAACTCGCCCACCAGCCCGCGCAGGGCCTCGCTCTGCTCGGTGAGGTTGCGCGACGCCCCTTCACTCTCGTCGGCGTTGGCCGCGACCGCCTGCGTCCGCAACGACATCTCCTCCAGCGCACGGTCGATCAGCTCGA
Organism: Gemmatimonadota bacterium; assembly: GCA_027346425.1. GTDB lineage: Bacteria > Gemmatimonadota > Gemmatimonadetes > Gemmatimonadales > Gemmatimonadaceae > SCN-70-22. The sequence goes on from DAIESF010000457.1 coordinate 10,240, forward strand.
CCCCCTTCGCCTGCTCGTCGCTGGCCGCCGCAATCTCCCCGACCACCTGCCCCACACGGTTCACGCGATCGTCGATCTCGCTCAGCTGCGAGAGCACGCGCGCATTCAGCTGCACCCCCTGCTCCGTGCTGCGCACCGACTCGTCGATGAGGTCGGCAGTGTTGCGTGCCGCCTCGGCCGAGCGCATCGCCAGCGAGCGCACTTCGTCGGCGACGACGGCAAAGCCCTTCCCGCTGTCGCCTGCCCGCGCCGCTTCGACGGCGGCGTTGAGCGCGAGGAGGTTGGTCTGGAAGGCGATTTCGTCGATCGTCTTCACGATCCTGGCCGTCGCCTCGGCGCTCTGCTTGATGCGGGAGATCGCGTCGGCCAGGCGTTGCACCTCCGAGACACCTTCCGACGTGCTGTGGCGCGCCCCTTCGGCGAGCGAGCGCCCCTCGGCCGCGCTGGCCGCGTTTCGCTTGGTCATCGCCGCCAGCTCGCGAGCGCTCGCCGACACCTCTTCCAGCGACGCCGCCTGGTCGCTCGCCCCGCGCGCCAGCTCCTTGCTCCCGGCGTCGATCTGCGACGCCCCGCTCGCCACCCCTTCGGCGGTGTCGGCCACCGCGCTCATCGCGTCCGACAGCTTGTCGATGGCGGCATTGACCGACTGCTGGATCCGGGCGTGATCGCCGAGATAGCTCCCCTCGACACGCGACGTGAGGTCGCGCTGCGCCAACCGCTCGAGCGTGGCGGTCGCCGCATCGATTGGCGCGATCACCGCGTCGAGCGTATGGTTGATCCCCTGCACCAGCTCACGGAAGGAGCCATCGAAGGCCTCCTCGTTGCCACGTTCCTTGAGTCGTCCGGCCTTGGCCTCCTCTGCCAGGCGATTGGCCTCGGCGATGAGCGAGCGCACGATCCCGCGCGCCTCGTCGAATGCGTGCACCGTCTCCTGCGTCTGGCCGATGATGTCGTTGATCGTCCCGGTCAGAACTCCGACCTCGTCACGCGTGCGCACCTCCAGCAGCTTGGTGCGCGGATTCAGCGGCGGCGACAGGTCACCACGGGTCATCGCTCCGATCGCCGTCTTGAGCTCGTGGATGCACGCATCGCGCAGCGACTGTACGCGCGCGACCACTGCCGCCAGGTTGGCGGCGATGCCGCGTGCAATGACCCAGGCCAGCAGGAGAGCAAGGGTGATCGTGATCATCGATGACGTCATCACGACGAGCTTTGCCCTACTGAACTTGCCCGTGCTCGCCTCGCCAATCGCCTTCGCGCGCGACTGGATAAGGTCGCTCGACGTCTCCATCTCCCCTTCGACCTTGCGAAAGCTCGCGTCGAAGCCGACGATCGCGATGGCGAGCGCCCCCGGATCCCCGCTTGCGTTCGCCGCCACGGCACCTGCCTTCGCCCTGTAGTCCTCGAGCAACCGCTTCACACGCTGCAGCGATGCGGTGATCGCCGAGTCATTGGATTGCGCCAGCATCGCGCCGACGTTCCCCGTGAATTTGTCGCCGTGCGCCTTGAGGTCGCTCGTCGCCTGCTGGAGTCGCTTCTCGTTCGCCGTCTGCGCGGCCAGTAGCACCGAGTAGATGTCGGCGCGCATCGCGTCGCGCATCATGTCGGCGTCTGCCTGCGCCCGCTGCACCTCCGCCACGGTGGTGAATTCACCGGCGGCTGCGACGCTGCTCTGGAGGCCGAGGTACCCGACGGAGCCGACGATGACCGTTCCCATTGCGCCGAGCAGCGCGAGCGAGAAAAGCTTGGTGCGGAGCGAAAGCGATGCGAACATGAGGGAAATCGGCTTGGGTCCGAGGTTCGTTGACCAGCGTGGCCTGCAGCTGACGGCGTGGCGGGTGCCGTGGCCCCCGCCCGACTGAGTATCGGCATCCGGGGGCAACACCTTCACTCGCGCGACGCGTTCGCGACACGCGCGCCGGGCACGGCGGGCGCGCGCCCGCGTGCGCCGTCAAGACTGCCTGACGACCGATGCGAGGATCGCCTCGAGCCGGGAGAGCTCGAAGGGTTTGGCCAGCACCGGCCGGCCGCACTGTTCCAGGAAGGTCGCCGCCGCTTCTTCCTGCACGTCGCCGCTGGAAAAGACCAGGCGGTTCACCAGGTCGGGGCGATGCCGCAGCGCCCACGCGTGCAGCTCCTGTCCGGAGAGCGCCGGCATGCGCAAGTCGCAGATGATGACGTCGAACGCCTCGCCATGCGCGACAGCATCCCGCCCCCGAAGCTGCTCGAGTGCCGCTCCGCCGTCAGGCGCCTCCTCCACCATCCAGCCGCGACGGCTCAAGTACCGGCGCAGGACGCCGCGGACCGCCCCCTCGTCGTCGATCACGAGGGCCCGCCGCACTTGCGTGAGGTCGAGGACGTTATCGCGCATACGCGGCGGCCCGCACCGGCTCGAGGACACTCGCGCGCCTCTCCTCGGCCGCACCGGACCCCGACAGGCGGAACTCGGCGACCAGCGCGTTCATCCGTTCCGCCTCATCCGACAGTGTCGTCGCCACGTGCTGCGAGCGCTCGGCGTTGTTCACGGTCTCCTGCGTGATGCGCCCCACCTCTTCCACGGCGGTGGTGATCTGCGAGACCCCGGTCGCCTGCTGCTCGTTGGCCGAGGCGATCTCGTTGATCACGTCACGCACCTGCTGCACGCGGGTGTCGATGTCCGCCAGTCGCGCCGCAACGTCGCCGCTGAGGGCGGTTCCGCTCGCCGCGTGCCGGACGGACTGCGCGATGAGGTCGCTCGAGGTGCGCGCCGCATCGGCGGAACGCATCGCAAGTTCGCGCACTTCTCCGGCCACCACCGCGAACCCCTTCCCTGCATCCCCCGCCCGCGCCGCCTCGACGGCGGCGTTGAGGGCGAGGAGATTGGTCTGGAACGCGATTTCGTCGATGGTACGCACGATCCGCGCCGTCTGGTCGGCACTCTCCTTGATGCGCGCGACCGCCTCGCTCAAGGACTGCATCGCCTGCACACCGGCACTGGCGGTGCTGCGTGTCTCGTCGGCCAGCTGCCGTCCGGCCTGCGCATGGGCCGCCGTGCTCCGGGTCATCGCCGCGAGTTCGTGGAGCGCCGCCGACGACTCCTCCACCGCGGCCGCCTGCGCCGATGCCCCGGTCGCCAGGCGCTGGCTCCCCTCGAAGATATCCGCGGCAGCCGAATTGCAGCTGTCGGCGAGCACCGCAACGTCGGTGAGGGTCGCCTCGAGCCGGTCGATGGCGCCGTTGAACGCCTCCTGTGCGTGCGCCTGGCCACCACGGAACGCCCCCGCGAGCCGTGACGTCATGTCGCACTCCGCAACGCCGTCCACGGCCTCACGCATCGCATCCAGGAAGCGCAGGACCTCGTCGCGCTCGCTCACCGCCTGCGCGTGCGCTTGCTGTACCGCGTCCATCGCGGCGTTCAGCTCGGTGATGACCCGGCGGTAGGACCCCTCGAACTGCGCCGCGTTACCGCGGCGCGTAAAGTCGTTGCGCTGCGCGGCCGACGACACCGCTCCCGCCTCCGACACCAGGGCGCGGACGGCGACGATCACCTGGCGATACGCATCGGCGGTCTCGCCCCCCTGCACCTCGACCTCCACGTTGCCGGCAGCCAGTTCATGTGCCACCTGCTGCAGCTGGTCGGCCTCGGTGATTTCCCGTTGCAGCCGCTTGGCCAGGACGACCAGTACGACCGTCTCCATCACGACGAACGCGGCGTGGATCGCCACGATCGTCAGGTGGCTCTGCCCGTGCGGGAGGAGGTGGACCCCAACGCCGCTGTTCTGCAACAGCATGAAGGCGACGTGGTGCGCGGCGATCACTGCGGCCGCCACCACCGGCGCTCGCCAATCCCGGTACGACAGGAGGAAGGCCAGCGAGACGAAGACATGGAAGTGCAGCTCCTGCATCCCATGGCTCTGGTGGATGAAGATGGCCGAGTAGACCATGAACGCGACGGCCACCGCCAGTCGCGTGATCGTCTCGCCGCTCCTGACGCGGGTGAGCCAGAAGATGCCGAGTGACACGGGCGCGCCGATGGCCAGAGCGACCCCCCAGGTGCCGTGCATCGTCGCCAGGGCGAGGGCGACGGGAAAGTGCGCCAGCAGGAGGAGACCGAGCGAGCGGTCCGCCTCACGGCGACCGCGCGACAGCATCGTGGTGCGGTGGGCGGAAGTCGGGTGGGGAGTAGCTGAAGCGACGATGGCAGTCATCCCGCAATGGCCGTGAAGAAGGGCAGGTATTCCGGCGCGCACGAGCCGGCAATCACACCTCCTTGTATCGGCACAGGTGGCGACCTGCTGAAGGTCGCGAGCGTTCGCCCCGATGCGTACAACCGCATGCGCCCCGCCGGCGCGATGGGACGGCCGACGGGGCGCGACGAGCGGGCGCGGCGAATGGACGCGACGTCAGCGCGTCATCAGGCGAACCGGTGCATCCGCGACTGCAGGTGCTCCCGATAGGTGCGGCTGAGCTTGAGTTGCCGCCCGTCGCGGAGGATCACCACGTAGTCTCCGGCAAACCACGGCTGGAGCTCCTTGATCCGGTCGATGTTCACGATGACCGCACGGTGGATGCGCACGAACATCGAGGGGTCGAGCTGCGCCTCGACGTGGTGCATCGTCTCACGAATGAGGTGCGAGACCTTGCCGGTGTGCACCCGCACGTAGTTGCCGGACGCCTCGAACCAGTCGACGTCGCTGACCCGCACGAAGAACACCCGCCCGTCGTGCTTCACCATGAGGCGGTCGAGGAAGCGGGTGCGCGGTGGGGGGGAGGCCATGCCGGCCGGCGACGACGGACGATCGGTGAGCGCGGCACTCGTCCGATCCTCACCGATCACCTGCTCGAGCAGGGCACGGATCTTCCGTCCCTGCTCGGCCGACGACACGCGCTCCATGTGGTTGCGCGCGCGCTGAAACGCCGAGCGAAAGCGCTCCGGATCGTAGGGCTTGAGCAGGTAGTCGATCGCGTTCACGTCGAAGGCGCGCACCGCATACTCGTTGAACGCGGTCACGAAGATCGTCGGCGGCATGGCCTCGGCGCCCAGCGCATCCACCACGCCGAAGCCGTCGACATCGGGCATCTGCACGTCGAGGAGGACGAGATCCGGGCGCTCCTTCCGGATCGATGCGATCGCCTCGTTCCCACTCGATGCCTCGTCAATGACGTCGACGTCGGGCTCGAGTCGGAGCATCCGCCGCACCCGGCGGCGCGCGATGGGCTCATCGTCCACGACCAACACGCGAATCGGCATCGGGCAACTCCTGTTAGGCGTTAGGCGACCGCCGCCGCCAAGGCGACGGCGTCGGGATGGGACCGGGAGTCGGCGTCGGCGATGAGGAGCACCGCGGTCGCCCGGTCTGGAAACGTCACGCTCACGAGCGCCCCCGCATCGGCGACGGCCGCCTCGGCCACGCTCTTGGCGCGCCACCACGCGTGCGATCCGCCCGCGCGCGCTCCCCACGCCGCCTCCCCCACGAGCCGGATGCGCGTCACGTCGGCAACACGCTCCACCTCCACCCGTACGGTCAGCGGCTCCGCGGGATTCAACGTGTCTGCCGCCAGCAGGTCGTCGGCCATCGTGCAGAGGAGGCGACTGGGGATCGCGAGGTCGAGCGCCGAGGGGGAGACCTGGGTCACCAGCCGCACCCCGCCCCGGATTCCGATGCGATGCGTCTCCACGCAGGCGTGGAGCAGGTCGAGCTCCTGCCTGAGCGACACGGTCGCGTCGCGCCCCGATTCGAGCGTGAGCCGCAGCGTGTCGGCCAGCCGGATGATCAG
>DAIESF010000470.1 GCA_027346425.1 Gemmatimonadota bacterium
CATGATTTCGCGTCGCCCTTCCCCCGTCCTCCCTTCCTGCCCACTTTGCGACATCCGCCGGCCGGCCGTCGCGCGCCACGTCGTGCCTGACGCCGCACCGACCGGCGCGCCCCCCGAACACGCCGCATGTACGTCAGCACCCAGTACCTCCGCAAGTGGAGCGCCCGGCGGCGCACACCTCCCGGCTCCCTGGAGGTCATTCCTGATGTCTACTCGCCGGAGCTCGACAACCGGCGCGACATCTCGGTGTACTTGCCGGCGCACTACCACCGGTCCGATTGCCCATATCCTGTCATCTACATGCATGATGGGCAGAACCTCTTCGACCCGACGGCCTCGTTCGCCGGGGAGTGGGGGGTGGATGTGGCGATGGCCCAGGCGCCTCGGAAGGGGCGGCGGGCGATCGTGGTCGCGATCCCCAACATGGGGGTCGACCGGCTGCGCGAGTATTCGCCCTTCGTCGACGAGCGGGCTGGCGGCGGCGGGGGCGATGCCTATGTCGACTTCATTCTGCGCACTTTGAAGCCGATGATCGACGCCCAGTACCGCACGCTGCGCGACCGGGTCGGGACGGGGATCGTGGGGTCGTCGATGGGGGGGCTCATCTCGTTGTACGCCTTCTTCCGCGCTCCACATGCCTTCGGCTTCGCCGGGGCGATGTCGCCGGCGTTCTGGTTCGCGGGGGGCGCGATCTTCCCGTATGTTCGCTCGGCGCCGCATGTGGGGGGGCGCATATATCTCGACGTGGGAACACGCGAGGGGAGCGGGACGCTCATGCACGCGCGCGAGATGCGCGACATCCTGGTGGAGAAGGGGTACGCGATGGGTGAGACGTTGTCGTGGGTGGAAGACGAGGGTGGCATGCATAACGAGGAAGCCTGGGGGCGGCGCATTCGTCACGCCCTCCCGTTCCTGCTCCATGACGCGCACAACGCGGCCGGGCATCACGCGTACGAGCACGAACTCGCCGAGCACGATCACTTTGCGGACGACGCGATCGGCGAGCCGGCGGGTGATACGGGCGGGGACGGGGCGGCATGAGCACGCGCATGCACGGCCACCATCGCGTCTGGTACTCGCCGGCCGTGAAGCGCCACATGCACGTGCGCTGGTTCGGGCATGGCGGCGCCCACCTCCTGGCCTTCCCCACGACGATGGGGGACCATAACGAGTGGCCCAATCGCTACATGCCCGACGTGCTCCACGAGCACATTGCGCGGGGATGGTTGCAGCTGTGGTGCCTCGACACCAACCATGACGCCAGCTGGTACGACAAGTCGGTGCACCCCGGCGAGCGGGCGTGGCGACACCTCCAGTACGACCGTTACCTCACCGACGAGCTCCTCCCCTTCACGCACCACGTGAACGGCAATCCGTTCGTGATCGCGGCCGGGGCGTCGTTCGGCGCCTTCCATGCCATGTCGTTCGGGTTGCGCCATCCGACACGGGTGAACCGCATCATCGGCATGAGCGGGACCTACGACATTCGCGGGATGACGCAGGAGTACTCGGATGCCAACGTGTACGCCTGCAACCCATTCGAGTTCATCCCGAATGAGTGGGAGCAGTGGCGCCTGGACGCGATGCGCCGGCAGGACATCATCATGGCGATCGGCAAGGGTGACTCCCATTACCAGCAGAACCTCGATTTTTCCGGCATCCTGTGGCAGAAGGGGATCGGCAACGCGCTGAGGGAGTGGGAGGGGTTCGCGCACGATTGGCCGTACTGGGAGCGGATGATCCTGCGGTATGCGGGGGGGCATGACTAGAAGCCATCTCATGAATGGTCGACGGCTTCTGGCCGGCGCAGGGCGCCGGCGCGCCGTCGACGATTCATGAGATGGCCTGTAACGCCCCCCGCCTGATTCCAACATTTGGAGCTCACCCATGTCGCATCGTGTCGGATTGGTTGTAGGCAGGGAATGGAGTTGGCCGCCGGCGTTCATCGAGGAGGTCAACAAGCGCGATCAGGGAGTGGTCGCCGAGTTCGCCAAGCTTGGCGGTGATCACCACGATGGTTCCGTGCCCTACGACGTCCTGATCGACCGGATCTCACACGAGGTCCCGATGTACCGTTCGTACCTCAAGAAGGCGGTGCTCGAGGGGAAGACGGTCATCAACAACCCGTTCATGTGGTCGGCGGACGATAAGTTCTTCGGGGCGGCGCTGGCCACGAAGCTCGGCGTCGCCTCACCGAAGACCGTTCTTCTCCCCAACAGGGATTACGTCCCCGGGATCGTCCCGACCGAGTCGTTGCGCAACCTCAAGTTCCCGCTCGACTGGGACGAGTTGGCGCTCTACATCGGGATGCCGTGCATCCTCAAGGACGCGCACGGCGGGGGGTGGAAGGAAGTCTACGTGTGCAACAGCGTGCAGGAGCTGATCGACAACTACAACCAGTCGGGGCTCCTCACGATGATCGTGCAGGAGTTCATCCAGTGGGATCAGTTCGTGCGATGCCTCTGCCTGGGGCAGGAGGAGGTCCTCCCGATGCACTACGATCCCAAGGCGCGGAAGTACATCGTCGACGACGATTACCTCACGCCGGCGATGCGCGAGCGGATCATCAAGGACTCGCGCACGCTTTGCGGCGCGTTGGGCTACGACATGAACTCGCTGGAGTACGCCGTGAAGGACGGCGTTCCCTACGCCATCGACTTCATGAACTGCGCTCCCGACATGGACCTCTATTCGCTCACCCCGACGTACTTCGACTGGGTGGTGAAGGGGATGGCGGACCTGGCGATCCGGCTTGCGCTCAATCCGCGGAGGACAGCGGTCGACCTGAAGTGGAGCGCGATGTTCACGGCGTCGCGCTGAGGAGATAAGACGAGAAGACGAGAAGACGAGAAGACGAGAGGCGCATATTTCCACCGATCTCATTCACCGCTACCACGACCTCCTCACTCCCGAGATCGCCGAGGAGACCCATGCCCACATCGAGTCGGCGCTTACCCGGCGAGGGCTGATCTTCGGGGGGCGCGCGCTGTGCACGGTGCTGCGGCCGCGGCTCACCACGCCGCGCGAAGTGGCATCGCTGCAGGGGCGCATCCGTCCGCTCATGCGGGCCATGAAGCGCGCCTACCAGCGCGCCATCGTCGACCGTCCCTTCCGCGACCAGTTCGGGCTTCTTGACTGGGAGGAGACGCTCCTCGCCGACGTCCCGGGCTATGACTGGCCGTCGCCTACCTCGCGCCTCGATTTCTTCTATGTAAGCGGCACGGGACAGTTGGGGCTCACCGAGTACAACGCCGAGACGCCGGCCGGCGCCGCGTACAACGATGCGCTGTGCGAGACATTCCTCGATGCGCCGGCGGTGCGGGAGTTCTCGCGGGCGTACGAGATCATGACGCTGCCGGCCCTGCCCGGGGTGGTGGGGTCGATCCTGGCGGCATGGCAGGAGTTCTCGCGCGGGCGTAGCCGCCCCCGCATCGCGATCCTCGACTGGGACGACGTCCCGACGCGCACCGAGTTCGAGTTGTATCGCGAGCACTTTGCGACGTTGGGGATCGAGGCGGTGATCGATGACCCGCGCCGGTGCGAGTATCGCGGCGGCACGCTGTGGGTGGCGGGAAAGCCGGCCGACCTCATCTACAAGCGCGTCCTGGTGACCGAGTTGATCGAGACGTGCGGGATGGAACACGACGTAGTGCGCGCCGTGCGTGATGGCGCGGTCTGCATGGCCGACGGCTTCCGCTGCAAGATCCTCCACAAGAAGGCGTCGCTCGCCGTCCTGTCCGACGAGGCCAACGCCGACCTTTTCGCCCCTGATGAACTGGAGGCGATCCACGACTGCATCCCATGGACGCGAGTGGTGCGTGAGCGCAGGACGACGCATGGGGGCGAGACCATCGACCTTGTGCCGTGGATGCTGGCGCGCAAGGACACCCTCGTCCTCAAGCCCAACGACGACTACGGCGGCAAGGGGATCACCTTGGGGTGGACGGTGGACTCGGCGCAGTGGGAGGTCGCCGTCCGCGAGGCGCTCGCCCAACCGTACATCGTGCAGCAAAAGGTCGCGATCCCGAGCGAACCATATGCCAGCTGGGCCGACGGGCGCGTGCACGTACTCGACCGCATGCTCGACACCGCGCCGTTCATCTCGCACGGCGACTACATGGAGGGGATCCTGACGCGACTGTCGACGGCCGCGTTACTCAACGTCACCGCCGGCGGCGGGAGCACGGTGCCGACGCTGGTGGTGCAGCCGAGGTAGGCGTGCCGGGGCGGCGTCCCCTTGCCGAGGGTATCTGGCGAGACGCTTCGGCCCTACATTCCCGCCGGCCAGGCACCAACGTCACACCAACGCCGCGCAACGCTACGAGTCGTCTCGTCATCTCGTCTTCTCGTCCTCTCGTCCTCTAGAGCTCAATGAAGCCCCCAAGCCTAACGATCGGCGTCGAGGAGGAGTACCAGATCATCGACCCGAAGTCACGGGAACTGCAGTCGTACATCACGCAGATCCTGGAGTCGGACCACCTGGTCCTCGAGCAGGTCAAGCCGGA
>DAIESF010000493.1 GCA_027346425.1 Gemmatimonadota bacterium
CGCATAGTAATCCTTGGTTCCCGCGCGGGGCCCCGCATAGCGCCCCATGATGTAGTTGGTCGGCAGGGCCCGCTCGACCGTATACGACATCGCCTTGGTTCGCGGCAGCGTATCCGGCAACGTCCACGTATAGTGCCCCGCCGGAAGCCGTGCCAACGTCTGGGCAACCAGTCGCTCTACCTTGGCACGTGTCATGTCGCCCACCACAACCAGGAGCATGCGCGACTTCACGATCTGTTCCGCCTGATACTTCCGCAGGTCGGCCAGCGTGATGCGCGAGAGCGACGCCTCAGTCCCTGACGGGGGTATGGCGTATGGATGGCCGGCGAACGACACCGAGTCTGCCAGGTACTCAAGAAGCGCGTCGGGGGAATCCTGTCGCTGGCTCACCCCCAGCAGGAACTGCTGCCGCACGAGTTCCACCTCTGCCGAGTCGAGCGTCGGCTGCATGAGACGCGAGGCGAAGATGGCCCACGTACTGTCAAACGTGGCTCGCGTTGCCCTGATGCCGAACACCGTCCAGTCAGGATCGGGGTCGATCACGATCCCCGTTCCCAACCGCGACATCACACGCCGCAAGCGGTCCTTGGAGTAGCTCCTCGTCCCGCGCTCGCTCACATCAAGCAGGAACGGCTCGATCCCGGCGTTGGCGAACGTCACCTGCCGCACCCCGCCCAGCAGGTACAGGTTGGCCACCGCGATGTCCCCCGGCGCTCGCCGTTGAATCACCCGCACACCACCGGTCACGTACGTCGTCGTCCCCGTGTCTGCGACCGCCGCGTCACGAGGGACGTCCGGCTGCAACGATTGCGCACCGAGCGCCACGGGAGTCCCCGCGGCCCCCATGAGGATTCCCATCGCCACGACCAGCCGCGCGACACGGTGCGAGGGTGCCGCCGCGCCACACCCGCTGGTGACGATCATGCCGAGCGTCGTCCCGTCGTCACCGCTTCCCGGCCGTCCCCTCATTGCATCACCTTCGGCAGCAGGTCGCTCTCCTTCAGGTCGATGCGCTTCCTCGACTCGGGATCAATCAACACCCCGACGATCCGCGGCCTTCCCACGATGTACTTGCGCGCGTAGCCCTGCAGATCGCGAAGCGTCTGCTGCGCCATGCCATCGATGTATCCCATGTAATAGTCCAGGCCCGAGACGCTCCACCAGAAGCCTAACGTGTGCGCGAAGCCGCTCGCCCGATCCTCGCCATACGCGGTACTCACGGCGCGCTCGGCCTTCACGTTCACCAGCTGCTCCTGCGTGATGTAGCCCGGGTCGGCAAGCCGGGCGATCTCGCGGTCCAGCGCGGCGATCGCTGCCTTTACCCGTTCAGGTGTCGTCTGCCCCAGGATGGAGATCGGCCCCTTCTGGTCAAGCGTGTAGTAGTTCACCCCCACCGACTGGAAGAGCCCCGTGTCCACAAGGCGCTGCTGCAGCGTGGAGACCGGCTGGTTGAGTGCGTCGGAAAAAACGTCCGCGGCGTAGGTCGCGGCCGGATCCTTTCGAACGCTCGGCCCCTGCCACTCCATCATCACCGTCACCGCGTTCACCGGCTGCTCCACGATCACCGCCTCGCTGCGCGCGAGGTCGGGAATCGGCGGGATCGGATCCTTGATGAAAGGGTCATCCCCCCGCTGCCAGTCGCTGAAGATCTCCTCCGCCAGCTGAAATACGCGCACCGGATCCACGTCACCGGCCACGATCAGGGCAGAGTTGTTGGGGACGTAGTACTTTCGCTGGATCTCGCGCATCTTGTCGGGCCCGACGCTCTGCAACACGGTGCGCTCGCCGATGATGTTCTTGCGGCTCCACTGACCGGGATACAGGCGCTTCCCCATCGTCGCGGTGAGGGCGAAGAACGGCGAGGCCTCGTTCCGGTCGTACTCACCCAGCACAACCTGTCGTTCGCGCTCCAGTTCCTCGCGCAGGAACTTGGGTTCGCGCAACGCGGCGGCGATCAGCCGCAGCGCTCCCTCGACGGAATCCTTCGGAAGGGTGATGTAGTAGTTGACCCGCTCCTCCTGCGTCGTCCCGTTGAAGACGGCACCGAGCTCCGACGCACGCTCGATGAATTCGTCGGGACGCGGCAACTGCGCGTTGGCCTTGAAGAACATGTGCTCGTACATGTGCGCCAGCCCTTCGTAGCCCGGGGACTGCGTGAACGATCCGTTGCGCACGTCGATTTCCACCGTCGCCAGCGGGACTCCGTGATTCTCCGAGACGATCACTTCCATCCCGTTGGCCAGGACCTTCTGGTGGATGAACTTCTCGAGGTTCGCCCGCTGCGCGTTCGCCGCCGTCGCAACCCACGTGGAGGCGAGTAGGGCCCAGGCCAACGCCCGGGCGAGGGGCGACGAGAAGACCGGACGACGAGGTCTCCGGACGGGCATTGCTGATGGAAGTGCTCTCATTCCCTTCTCACTGAAGACAACGCATCCGCTGGCGGGGGATTCCCGGGGCGGCTTTCTTTCGCGGTACCATGACGCAAACGCCTGCAACCGTCTCCGCGTTCGTTGACGCCGCCCGCGGAACCCTCGCGGCCGACCGCCTGAAGCAGCGCGAGCCGCTCGCTCCATACACCACGTTCAGGATCGGCGGTCCGGCCGACGCGATGTACGATGCCACCTCGGCCGACGATCTGGCAGAGGCGGTGCGACTGGCGCGCGCCACCGGGACCCCCTACTTCGTCCTCGGGCTCGGCGCCAACATCCTCGTCGGCGACCGGGGTGTTCGCGGGGTCGTCATCCGGAACGTGGCCCGCGCCCATCACCCGGTTGGCGACACCGGGCTACGGGCCGAGAGTGGAGCGACGATTCGGGAACTGATCTTCGTCGCCATCAACAGCCGGCTGTCGGGGCTCGAGCACTATATCGGGATCCCGAGCACGGTGGGGGGGGCGATCTGGCAGAACCTGCACTTCCTGTCCCCAGCCCCGGAGCGCGAGCGCACGATGTTCATCGCCGAGGTGGTTGAATCGGTGGAACTGCTCACCGAGGCGGACGAACGGGTCACGGTGGACAATGCAGCCATGGCGTTCGGCTATGACACGTCGCGCCTGCACCACACCCGCGACGTGGCCCTTGCCGTCACCTTCCGCCTAACGCCCGGCGACCCCTTCGTGATGCACCGCATTCTTCAGGAGAACCTGAGTTGGCGCGGGGCACGCCACCCGTGGCTCGACATTCACCCGAGCGCCGGTTCCATCTTCAAGAAGATCGAAGGGGTGGGAGCGGGACGCCTCATCGACGCGTGCGGACTCAAGGGATTCCGTATTGGCGGAGCGCAAATCTCGCACATCCACGCCAACATCATGGTCAACCTCGGCGGCGCGACTGCGGCCGACGTCCGCGCACTCATCGCCCACGCACAGCGCACCGTGGAGGAGAAACACGGCCAGCACCTCGCGCCGGAGATCGGCTTCATCGGGGAGTTCTGAGCGACGAGGCCACGTCGCGTGCCACGCATTTCCACCCGCGCACGCCGCGTCTCCCGGGCGTCTCCCGGCCCCCTGACCTCGTCCGTTGCCCCTACTTGCGCCTCCCCTCGACGAAGGAGGCGATGCGCCCCAAGGCCTCTTCCATCTGCGGGAGCGGGCAGGTGTACGAGATGCGCAGGAACTCGCTGGCGCGATGCTGCCCGAAGTCACGCCCAGGGGTGACCGCCACGCCAGTGGCGTGCAGCAGATCGCGCACGAAATGCCAGGTGTCGTGGGTATGTGCGCTGCAATCCACGTACACGTAGAACGCGCCGTCCGGCTTGCACGCAACCTCGAGCCCGATCGCCGAGAGCGCCGGCACGACGAAGTCGCGGCGGCGGTGGAGTTCCTCGCGTTGGCGCTCGTAGATGGCTGTGCTCTCCGGCGCCAGTGCCTCCACCCCCGCCCACTGCGACGGCGCGGGCGGGGCGATGAACATGTGCTGCGACATCCGCTCGACCGCATCGAAGTACGGCTCCGGAACGACCATCCATCCGAGTCGCCACCCGGTCATGCAGTAGTACTTCGAGAAGGAGTTCACGACGAATACATCGTCACCTAACGCGGCCCCTGTCTGCGGGGTCGAGTCATAGGTCAGGCCGTGGTAGATCTCGTCGACGATGAGCGTTCCGCCGCGCGCGCGCACCACGTCGTGGATGGCGCGGAGCTCGGCATCGGGAATCGTGGTCCCGGTGGGATTCGCGGGCGACGCCACCATCACGCCGCGCGTCGTCGGTGTCCAGTGCCGGTCGACCAGCTCTGCCGTCAGCTGAAAACGCTCGGCCGCTCCCACCGGCACGAGGTTCGCCGAGGCGCCACAGAACGTCATCAGGGCGCGGTTCGACGGATACCCGGGATCGGCCATCAGGAACTCGTCGCCCGGTTCTGCCAACACCCCGAAGGTCAGCGCCAGCGCCCCCGACGCCCCAACGGTCACGAGGATCCGCTCCGCCGGGACCGTGACGCCGTAGCGCTCCTGATACTGGCGCGCGATAGCCCGCCGCAATTCGGGGATCCCGGTGGGCACCGTGTAGTGCGTCTCCCCCCGCCGAAGCGCAGCCACCGCCGCGCCCACGACCCGTGCCGGCGTCGGGAAGTCCGGTTCCCCGACCGACATGAAGATGCTCCGCCCCTCATGCGCCATCTCCATCGCCTCGCGGAAGATCGCGACTGCGTAGAACGGCTCGATGAGCTGGCCGCGGGTGGAAATGCGTGGCCCGTGAAAGCCCGGAGTGATCACACGTGAATCGGACATGACCGTGAAGTGCGGAGCGGAGGAGAGAGCCACCGCACGCGGCCGTGGCGCCTGCGAAAGCAATCGGCCCGCCCCCAAGCTGGCAACGCCCCGACAATGACTATCCTTACAGGAAGCAGTCCGAAGCCCGCCCGCTGGTGCTCTCGTCTTCTCGTCTTCTCGTCTTCTCGTCTTCTCGTCTTCTCGTCTTCTCGTCTTCTCGTCTTCTCGTCTTCTCGTCTTCTCGTCTTCTCGTCTTCTCGTCTTCTAGTAAATCGTTGTCTCTCATTTCCTTCCAGTCGGTCACCATCGCCTTCGGCGGCCCCCGGGTCCTCGATGGCGCATCGTTCTCGATCGAGCGCGGTGAACGCGTCTGTCTCGTGGGGCGCAACGGTGCGGGGAAGAGCACCCTGATGAAGCTCCTCGACGGGACCATCCTCCCCGATGCCGGTGAGATCGTGCGGCAGGGTGGCGTAAGCGTCGCCCGGCTCGAGCAGGAGATCCCTGACGCGCTCGACGGATCGATCTTCGATGTCGTCTCCGAGGGATTGGGCGAGGCGGGCAAGCTCCTCTCGCGGTATCACGAAGCGTCGCTCCTCGTCGGCATCGATCCGTCACCAGCCAACCTCAAGACGCTCGACCGGCTGCACCACGCGCTCGACGCGGCCAACGCC
The DNA here is from genome assembly GCA_027346425.1 of Gemmatimonadota bacterium. Lineage (GTDB taxonomy): Bacteria > Gemmatimonadota > Gemmatimonadetes > Gemmatimonadales > Gemmatimonadaceae > SCN-70-22. Next base: position 5,381 of record DAIESF010000493.1, read on the forward strand.
TGGCAGCTCCACACCAGGGTCGAGACGGTTCTCGATCACCTCTCCCTCGACCCGGACGCCCGCTTCGCCAATGCTAGCGGCGGGCGTAAGCGACAGGCACTTCTCGCCCGCGCCCTCGTCAGGCAGCCCGACGTCCTCCTGCTCGACGAACCCACCAACCACCTCGACATCGAGGCGATCGAGTGGATGGAGGGCTACCTCATCGAGCGCGGGATCACGCTGCTCTTCGTGACCCACGACCGCGCCTTCTTGCGGCGCCTGGCCACACGGATCCTCGAACTCGACCGGGGGCGCTTGGCAGATTGGGGGAACGACTACGACACGTATCTCGAGCGCAAGGACGCTGCCCTCGACGCCGAGCAGAAGTCGTGGGACGAGTTCGACCGGAAGCTGGCGATCGAGGAGAAGTGGATTCGCACGGGCATCCAGGCCCGCCGCACCCGGAACGAGGGGCGCGTGCGCGCCCTCGAGGTGATGCGGCGCGAGCGCGGCGATCGGCGCGAGCGTGTCGGGACGGCGAAGCTCGCAGCACAGGAAGCCGAGCGCTCGGGACGGATGGTCATTGAGGTACGCGGTGTGAGCTTCTCGCACGGCGATCGCGTCATCGTGCGCGACTTCTCCACGACCATCATGCGTGGCGACCGCGTCGGCCTCATCGGACCCAACGGCTCGGGAAAGACGACGCTCCTGCGCCTCCTGCTGGGCGAACTCGCCCCGGCCAGCGGCTCGGTCCGGCACGGCACCGGGCTACAGGTCGCGTACTTCGACCAGCTGCGCGACGCCCTCGACCCCGAGCGCAGCGTCTTCGACAGCATCGCCGACGGCGCCGACTTTGTGCAGCTGACGGGTGGGCGCAAGCATGTGAACGGCTACCTGCAGGACTTCCTGTTCACCCCCGACCGCGCGCGAACCCCGGTGCGTGCCCTCTCCGGCGGCGAGCGAAACCGACTCCTCCTCGCGCGCCTTTTCACCCGCAGCTTCAACGTCCTCGCTCTCGATGAGCCCACAAACGACCTTGACATCGAGACGCTGGACCTCCTCGAGGACCTCCTGCTCGACTTCAACGGGACGCTCCTCGTCGTCAGCCACGATCGCGCCTTCCTCGACAACGTCGTCACCAGTACCCTCGTGATGGAAGGGAAAGGCCGGGTC
>DAIESF010000002.1 GCA_027346425.1 Gemmatimonadota bacterium
GGCGTGCAACTCGTGTCACGCCACGGACGGATCGCACGGTCGCCTGCTGCTACGCCGTGCCGCCGACTGCCAGTCGTGCCATCACGCGTCAGTGTCAGCCCAGCGGTGCACCTCGTGCCATCGCGATGTCGAACTCCGAAACCGCGCCTTTGCTGTGACGCAGGTGATCCGGATCGCCAGAGCAAGTCCGCGAGCGCGAACAATGCGGTTTCAGCACCGCGTACACCCAGGAGTCGCGTGCACGTCGTGCCATCGCGACGCGCGCGGGCAATTCGCGAACGGCCGCGACGTGTCGTGCGCGGGGTGCCACGACGACCATCACCGCGCCGCTGCGCAGTGCGCAGCGTGTCATGATCGTCCCGCCAGGGACATTCACCCGCTATCGGTGCATCGCGAAGGCTGTACGGGAAGTGAGTGTCATGCCGCGTCGTTGCAGCTGCCGAAACCTCCCTTCGCCAAGACGATATGCCTCGCCTGCCACGAGGCGGGCTTCAAGCACAAGTCAGGGCGGCGCTGCATCGACTGCCATGACGTGCGAGATCCCGTAGCGCGGGCGCCCGTCGGGTCATCGCGAAAACCGGGGAGAATGCTCTGATGGACTCTCGCACGCGCTCGCGCGGTGCAAAAGGTAGGTGGGTGTTGGCGATGGGGGCCGCTTCGACAGTCATGACGTCTTCGGCGGTCGTGGCGTGCGCGGCTCCGGATGTCCGCCCCCCCGATCGTTCGGACGAAGTGGCGACGGCCGACGCGATGGTTGCGCGCGCTCGCTTTGACACGATCGCATGGCTTAACGAGGGGTCTCGAGTCGCCCACGGGAATGGCGTGTATGCCGCCGCCTGCACCGAATGTCACGGTTATCTGGGTGACGGCGTCACCGAGTACGCGACGCGTCGCGGACTCAAAGTTCCCTCCCTCGTCCGCCGCGACTGGCGATTGGCGGGTGACATCGCAGCGGTCCGCGCTCGCGTGTTCAGCGGTCACGCGGCGGGTATGCCGACTTGGGGATTGCGCGGCGATGCCCGGCTGTCGCTTCGGGATGTGGACGCCGTGGCGTTCTACGTCATGACACAGCTGCGCGACGACGCGCTCGCGCCACCTCGGCCCACACTCAAGGTTCGCCGTTAACGTGGCATCGATCGCAGTTCTGGATCTCCGTGCCGAACGCAAGCTTTCCGTTGTGACAGGCTCCGCAGGATTTACCCTCGGCAATCTCGGCCATGCTGGTTCGAGTCGACCCGGCGCGTTCTTGGAACAGCCTTACGTGACACGCGGAGCATCGGTAGCGGATTCGATGCGTCCAGTGGGAGAAGCGCGACGGGGCGAAAGTCACAGGTGTCGCCGCGTCGGCTGTCACGGTAGTATCGATCCGGCGCACCAGTGACAGATCGCCAAGCAGCTCGCCGTGCGCTTCGATGATTGGTGGTCGCCGAGGCTCCCGATGGCACCGATCGCAGGCGCTCCGCATGGGGAAGGCGACCGTCCCGTGGCATGCGCCGCAGTAGCGACCTTGCTGCATCGCCGCGTGCGTGATCGGCTCGTGCGTGCGCGGAAAGCGCCTCGGATGACAACTCTGGCACGATGACCACTCCAAGTGCACCGCGTGCGAGAACACGGCCCTGTGTTCGCTGTCGGCCGCTAGAAAGACGTCGTAGTTGAAATCAGGGTCCAGCGGGACGCTGCGCGGGACGCCGGGGGCGAATCGCGGCTTGATGATACTGTCGCGCAACGCACGCACCCAGTCGATGTTCCCGCCGGAGTCGCGCGGCAGCAGTGTCTGCACGACGAGGGCGTCGAACTCGCGCTCGATAGGTGGGCGCGCGGAGTCCGCGATCGCCGCGGAGTCCAGAGCTGGCCGCGCAGTCATGGCTTGCTCTGGCTTGGCACGCTGCGCAGGAAGGTCGAGGAAGACGGACAGGACCTGCCGCGAGCAAGCGGTCGCCGAGGCGACTACAATCAGCGCAACCGTGGTCAGACAGCGTGATGCGCGAGGAGACATTCGGTGCGGCCGGCGCCAAGGGTGGATCGTCGGGGAAAGCTTATCGTGCGAGTCCATCGCCGCGTGTCGGTCAGGCTCCGGGGGACGTGTCGGGCAACTCCCCACGGTAGCGGCAGGGGTTGGCGGGGAGACCAACGAGGTGCGTTCGGAGTTCGGCGCGGGCGTGACTGGCAATCGAAAGTCTAGGGCAATCGAAAATGCGGAGGAGAGACTGCTGCCATCCAGCCGAAGTTCGGATACATTTCGACCGCACGCCGACCCGGTAGCTCAGTTGGTAGAGCAACGGACTTTTAATCCGTAGGTCCCGGGTTCGAGACCCGGCCGGGTCATGCAGGTACGCCCCCTCGCCAGAGGGTGTCCGGGAAGAAGTCCGGGAACCTGGTTCCCGGCGCTCGCACGCTTGATGATCCCACGCGTCGCGCCCCGCTCTCTCATGGAGCGGCGCCGGCGCGTGGCTCGCTTCGCCCCACGGCGGTGGCTCCGTCGGGAACCGTGAGCAGTGTCAGACCCGGAGAAAAGGTTGCGCTCGTCACCCCGCAACCTTCCGGAGCCTCGATGCGCACCGTCCCCCTCCTGATTGCAGTCGTGATCCTGCTCGCCGCGCTGGCGCCGACCGCCCCACAGGCCCGGCGCCATACCCGAGCGTGCCGCGCCCTGCTCGACAGCGCACGCACCCGCGCCGACTCGGCCCGCGTTCGTGCCACGACCCGCGGCTACCGCCGGGCGACATGCGCGCAGTATCTCGATGCAGCGACTCCCGTGGATTCCTGACGCGGGTGCCCTCGCTCGGAGTGCGTCGGGGAGGAGGTTCCATGCGATCCGGGAAGCGGTCACGGGACAGGGCGAATACCGAGGTGTAGGTCCGGCGCCAACGCGCCCCAGGCTACCTCAAGCCCCCCTCCGGTGGGCCGATACTGAGGAGCACGCGCCGACTCCCGCCGGGCGCACCCCTCCCCGCGCCCTTCGCCGTGTTCCGCTCCCTCTCGTCGCGCATCCTCGTCGGCTTCCTCATCGTGGCGACGGTCCCGGTCATCGCCGTGGCCCTGCTCGAGGGCCGGTCGTCCCGCCAGCTGCACCTCGCGTCGGCGCGTCTGGAGCTGCGGCGGGCGGCGATCGAGTATGGGGAGCGCCTGGACCGCCGCATCGCGCGACGGCGCTCGGTGGTCTCGCTGGCCTCGCACCTGCTCGACCCGTCCCTCCCCCTCGGGGGGGCCGCACACCAGCGGGCGCTGGACGCGGTGCACCAGGAGTTCCCGGAGATGTCGACGATCGCCATCTTCGATTCGCTAGGCATCTTGCGCGCGGTACGCCCGGCGGAGCAGTCGATCCGGGGGGCCGTCCGCATGATCGGTCGGTCGTTCGCCGGTCGCGAATACTTCGTGCGCGCGATGCACGACACGTCGACCGTGACGACCTCGGTATATCGCGGCCGCGGCTTCGGCAATCGCGTGATGGTCGGCTTCGGGCGGGCGTTGCGCGACCATCGTGGGCGCGTGCGCGGGGTCCTGCAGGCCTCGGTCGACGTGTCGCAGGACCGCCCGTTAGGCAACGCGCTGCGCGAGAGCACGGTGGGATACCTAGTGACCGACGGCGCTGGCGTCGTGGTGACCCGCTCGGGGGCGATGCCCGTATCGCCACTCGACACGCTGACCGACGAGGTCATGCGCGAACGCTGGGGAACGATCCCCCCGGCACCCGATGGCGCGGTGGCCGAGTCGACGGAATGGATGCTCGCCAGCGCGCGCACCGCCAACGGCTGGCGGGTGATCGTCGAGCGACGCATGGCCGACGTGATGGTGGGCTCGCGCGACCGGCGCGCCTCGGCCGTGCGGGCGACGGCGCTGGCCCTCGCCTTGGGCATCGTCATCACCCTCATCCTCCTGCGCAGCGTGCGCGACCCCCTGCAGATGGTGATGGAGTGGCTGCGCCGGTTCGACGTGCGCGTGGGGCGCTCCCCCGCCGAACTCCCGCTGGATGCGCCGAGCGAGATCCGCGAGGTGGTCGGGGCGATGGACGTCCTCGGCGCGCGCTTGCGCACGTCGTACGCCGAGCTGGAGCGCGCGCTGGCCGAGCGCCAGACACTGAACTTGCAGCTGAACGGCGTGCTGCGAGAACTCGATGCCCGCGTGGCCGCCCGCACCGCCGGGCTGCAAGAGGCGCTGCGCAAGGCAGAGGAGGCGAGCGTCACCAAGTCGCGCTTCCTCGCCAACATGTCGCACGAACTGCGCACGCCCCTCAACTCGGTGATCGGCTTCGCCGGGATCCTGCTCAAGAACCGCGAGGGGCGCCTCGCTTCCCCTGAACTCGACCTGCTGGCGCGCATCGCCGCCAATGGCAGGCACCTCCTGAGCTTGATCAACGACATCCTCGACATCTCCAAGATCGAGGCGGGACGGATGGCGCTCGACGTGGACGACGTGGACATCGTGGTCCTCGCGCACGACGTGCTGGCGCAGCTCGAGGGGCAGGTGGGCGGCAAGCCAGTGCGCCTGCGCTACGACGGGCCCGCGGTGGCGCCGATGGTCCGCACCGACGGCGGCAAGCTGCGGCAGATCCTGATCAACCTGCTGGGCAATGCGATCAAGTTCACCGAGCAGGGCGAGGTCCTGCTGCGCGTCGAAACGGGCTACGACGGGAACGTGACGGCGATCGCAGTGCGCGACACCGGGATCGGGATCCCACGCGACCGGCTGGAGGCAATCTTCCTCCCCTTCGAGCAGGGCGACACGAGCACGTCGCGCCGATTCGGCGGCACCGGCCTCGGGCTGGCGATCAGCCGGTCGCTGAGCGAGATGCTGGGGGGGGCGCTGGCGGTGGAGAGCAGGGAGGGGGAGGGGTCGACGTTTCGCGTCATTCTCGGCGGCCTCCCGGCCGAGGATGCCGAGTCCGGCGCGCGCGTCAGGTCACGATGGTCGCCGCGCGCGGAGCTGGTGGGGTAGTGCCGGGTTGCCCCGCGCCGGGGCACCGGGCGGGCCGTGCCTAACGATCGTGGTGCGCGGCGCTGGCCTGCGCCCACACGAGGCGCGCAATGTCGGCGATGAGGCGCTGCGCCACGGTCTCGTCCGGGATCCCCTTGGTCAGGACGACCAGGACGAACGGCGGCCGCCCTGCCGGGCGGACGAGCGCCGCATCGTGGGTGATTCCGGTGATCCACCCCGTCTTGTGCGCCACGCGCGTCCCCGGCGGGAGCCCGGCAGGGATCCCGTCGTTGAACTCCTGGCGCTCGAGGATGTCGAGCATGGCGCGCGTCGAGCTGTCGGATGCGGCGCGCCCCATCGCGATGGCCTCGAACAGTGCCCCCAGGTCCCGGGCCGACGTCGTGTTGTTCAACCCGGCGCGAAAGGCCAGGTTGTCCTCCACGCCGCGCCGCACCATCATCGTCGTCGCGCCTAACGCGTGAGCGGTGGCATGGGCGCGCTGGGCCCCGACCAGCTCGATGACGGCGTTCGTCGCCAGGTTGCTCGATCGCGTGATCATCCGCTTCACCAGTTCACGGACCGTCACCTCCTGGCCGACGCGCTGGTACAGGGCGCTGTCGGAGTCGTCGCCGGCATCGAGCGCGTAGGGCGACCCGTCCACGATGGAGGCAAACCGGTTGGCGAGCGTCACGCGATCGCCCGACGAGAATCGCCCGTCGTCGATGCCGCGGAAGTACTCGATCATCACCGGCACCTTCATGGTGCTGGCGGCGTGAAAGCTCGAGTCGGCGTTCCAGGCCAGAGTCTCTCCGCTCCCCAGGTCACGGTAGTAGACGCCAGCCGAGGCGCCCGGAAGCGCCCCCACACGGGCCGCGATCCGGTCGCGAAGCGAGTCGGTCAGAGACTGTGCGCAAAGCGACGTGGCGCACAGAGAAGCGAGCAGAACAAGACGAATCATTGAGGGAAGATCGGAGCAGGGAGGGCGCCCGGCAATTGCCACCGCCAGACTCCCGGGCGATCGTCGCCGACGGGACGCCCCAGGGCATCCGGCCTGTTGCCCCGGAAGGGGGTCGGTCGTGTGACAGGGGACACCGCTTCTTCCGTGATCGCCTTCTCGTCGGCCACACCCCATGAGCCAACTCGTGGATGACTCCAACCTTACCATCGCGTCGAGCGGCATGAGCGGAAGCGCGCCGCCGGGCGGGGCGCGTCGTGAGCGCCTCCGCTTCACGCGCTTCAAGTTCGAGCGGACGCACACCGCCCGGTGCAGTGCCGAGGTGGAACTGGAGTTCCAGCCGGGGGATGCGGTCGTGGGGCGCGCCGAAGGGATCGCCACCCCGCTCGGCGATGTACGGCTCGCCGCTGAGGCCACGCTGCGGGCCATCGAGCAGTTCGCCGCCGGGGCGCTGCGCTTCGAGTTGCTGGGGGTCAAGCAGATGCGCGCGTTCGATGCCAACGTGGTGATCGTCAGTGTGGTCTGCGTGGGCGGCGATCACGCGTCGCGAGAGCGCCGGCTCCTCGGCTGCCACCTCGCCGGCGATGACCCCCTGCGCGGGGCGGTGATTGCCACGCTGCAGGCCACGAACCGCCTGCTCGGCAACGCGATCGCCACGCGCTGACACGACCGCTCCGGAGTCGTCAGGCTTCCACTGCCTCGCGAGTGTCGGGCGCTGGCAACCCTGCGCCCGAGGGCGGGTACGAGGTTCCGATTCCCCGCACGCCGAATAAGATTGCGGCGTCCCTGCCCACGCCCCGCTGGAGGTCGGCATCTCACACTCCAACCGCGCCCGTGCCGTCGCGACGTGGCTCGCGTTCACCGTTGTGAGTGCGTGCGCCCCGGCCATTGCTCCTTCGGTCCCGGCACCCGCCCCGTCTCCCGACCGTACGGCGAGCAGCGCCAGCGGCACCCACCCAGCGGCCGGGTCTGCCGATGGCAGCATTACCGACACGGCGGTCGCCAGGATTCCGACCGCCGCGATGCGCGATTCGATCGATGCGGCAATGCGTGTGGCCATCGAACAGGTGAGCGCGTTGTTCGACGTCCCCGACTCGGTCGTGCGCGGGATGGCTACGCGCGGGATGGTCGACGTCGACTCGAGCACCAACGCACTCGGTGACGGCGAGGCGACGTGGGACATCGACGTCGACTCGTATGTGACGCAGGAGAAGGTCGCGCACTACGTCGATCTCTTCCTTGGCTCGGCGCGCGGACGCTTCGTGGAGCGACTCCAGCGTGGCAAGCAATACGAGCCGATGATCCGACAGAAGTTCCACGCTGCCGGGATCCCCGAGGACATGTACTACTTGGGGCTGGTGGAGAGCGGCTTCGATCCTCACGCATACTCCCGGGCGGCCGCGGTGGGGTTGTGGCAGTTCATGAGCTCCACCGCTCGCGGCGTCGGACTGCGGGTGGACTGGTGGGTCGACGAGCGCCGCGATCCGGTGAGGTCGACAGATGCCGCCGCCCGCTTCATCAGCGCCCTGAGGGGACAGTTCGGGTCCCTCTACCTCGCTGCCGCGGCGTACAACGGCGGTCCGGGGCGGGTGTCGCGCGGACTCAAGAAGTACGACGACAAGCTGGAGGACGTGTCGGGTGAGGACTGCTTCTTCGCCCTGGCCGAACAGGACTACCTACGTGCCGAGACCAAGAACTACGTCCCGCAGCTGATCGCCGCCGCCCTGATCGGGAAGACGCCAACCCGATACGGCATCACGCTCGATTCGGCCCCCCCGTTCGCCTACGACTCGGCGATGGTTCCTGGGGGGACTCCCCTGGCCGCCGTCGCCAACGCGACCGGCGTGAGCGTGCGCGAGGTGCAGATGCTGAACTCGCACCTCCTGTGCGGCACTACTCCACCCGACACCCGCATGTGGGTACGCGTCCCGGTTGGGAAGGGGGCGGGGTTCGACTCTGCCTTCGCGTCGCTGCCACCCGAGGAGCGGGTAGCCTTTACCAAGGTGACCACGAAGAAGAACGACTCGATCTCGTCGTTCGCCACGCGCCACGGACTTCAGGCTCGCCAGCTCCACTGGTACAACCGGAAGCTCGCCGTGAGGCGCGGTAAGCTCGTCGCGGGTCAGGTCCTGCTCGTCCCCACGGCCGCAGTGGTGCAGGGCGCCTTCGACGTCCCGGATCCCGCCATCGAACGTTACGGAAGCTCGGCCGCCTCCACTCGTTCCGGGCGTGTGACGCACGTCGTGCGGCGCGGCGAATCGCTCGGATCGATCGCCAAGCGCTATCGGACCAGCGTCTCGTCGCTGGTGCGCCTGAACCGGCTCAAGAAGCAGATCATCTATCCGGGGCAGACGATCATCGTGCGAGGACAGGGGACCGCGCGCGCGGCTACCTCCCGGTCGAAGGTGTCGAGCAGTGCGACCAAGCGCCGGAGCACGGCCAAGTCGTCGGGGAAGAGCGCGTCGAAGTCGTCGGCCAGGGGAGCGGCGAAGAAGACGACCTCGTCCAAGTCGATCAGGCCGGCGCCGAAAAAGAAGGCGGCCGTCTCCACCAGGAAGACGGCCGCCCGCTAGGCGCTCTCGGGAGGAGCGTCGTCAGTCGATGATCCCCTTGCCGCGATACCCCTTCAACACGATCCGGTCGTAGCCGTTGGACGCGTCGAGGTCGAGTTCCTTGGCCACCTCGACGGCGGCCGGGCCACGGTTGTAGGCCAGTAGCGCCATCTGGATGTCGCCGCGCTGCTCCTTGATGAGGTCGCGCAGGTAACGGAAGCCGATGCGCAGGTTGGTGTTACGCTCGTAGAGACGCTCGCGTGTCAGCGTGGCGTCGTAGTACTTGGCGGTGGAGAGCATGAGCTGCGTCAGGCCGATCGCGCCGACCTCGCTCCGCGCCTTCTCGATGAAGCCGCTCTCCAGCCTGACCAGCGGGAAGGCGAGTTCGGGATCGATCCGCTCGACGATCGCGGCGTCGTAGATGGAACCGGCCATCTCGGCCGGAATCCTGAACTTATGGGAGTAGTAGAAGATCCGGTTCCAGCGCTCGAGTTGGGCCGAGGCGAGGCGGAGGTCGCCACGCGCCCGTTCGATCTGCCCCTGGAGTCGCATGACTTCGCCCCGCGCAGTGGTGGCGCGAGCGATGGGGGTGGCGGTAGCCTCGACCGGCTCCCAGTTCCGGGCGGCGGTGGTCCCGGCGGTGAGTACCCCCGCCAGCATGATCACCCCTCGGACTCTCCGCTTTCGTCGCTCCGCGTCGCCGCGGTGCACGTACGACTTGCTGAGATCCTTCATATGTGCCGTCCTCTATCGTCAGCCGACGACCTAAACCCGGCGAACCGGAGGCCTCGGAACCTGATGGATGCGGCGGGAGGACTTTACGTCCTCACCCAATCCCCGCTTTTCCCGCCGCGCTTTTCGATGAGAGAAATCTGGCCTAGTTCCATCCCCTTATCCACCCCCTTGGCCATATCGTAAATTGTGACCAAGCTCACACTTACGGCCATTATGGCCTCCATTTCCACCCCTGTCGAGCCGGTGGTTTTTGCCGTGGCTTCGACCCAGACGCCCGGAAGCGACTCGTCGAGCGAGAGGGCTAACTGGATGTCGGATACAGCGATGGGGTGACAGAGCGGGACGAGCTCGGCGGTGCGCTTGGCCCCCATGATCCCGGCAATCTTTGCCACCGTGAGGACGTCGCCCTTCGCGATCTGGTTGTCTCGCACGAGCGCGAAAGTTTCTGGCCGCATGCGAATCGCGCCGCGCGCGCGCGCCATCCGGGCCGTGGGAGGTTTGGCGGAGATGTCGACCATGCGGGCCTGGCCGGAGGGGTCGACGTGGCTGAATTCGCTCATGAGAGGACGAGAAGACGAGAAGACGAGAAGACGAGGGGGGCGACGAGGATCTCGGGGGGGCTCGGCTGCGGCGAGCGCCGCCAGCTGCCACTCATCCAACGGCGGGCTACGAACTCAGGACTCTCGACAGTTCCGACAACAATGAAGCGGTGATCAGCTGCGGGCTCACGTTGCCGCCGGCCATCACCTTCGACTCTTCCACCAACGATACGGCGCGGGCCGCGTTGCGGGCGGTGCGTTCGTCGGACTGGGTTACGGCGCTGCGGGAGCGGTTGTGGAGTTCGACGGTCAGCGCCTCGAGAACGTCTGTGAAGGCGCCGCGGGCGCCGCTGCTCCCCTGGGCGAGCGCGGTTCGCAGCAACCGACTGCGGTCGCCGCTCAGGGCGACCTCGAGGAGCTTGCGAGCGATCTCGGCGGCGGCGCCGGATTCCTGCGCGGCGAGGAGTCGCCCCGGAGCACCGCCGGCGAGACGGATTCGTTCGTCGAGGCTGCCGGGGAGGTGCGCCTTGTCGAGCGCTTCCTTCACAAGCGGCTCCTGAAGCCATCCACGCATGGCCTCTACGCCGAGGGGGGCGACGCGGAGCGCGACTACCCTCGACCGAATGGTCGGGAGAAGGGCCCCCGGGGCGCTGCTGGTGAGGATGATGTTCGTGTCGGCCGGCGGCTCTTCGAGGAGCTTGAGGAAGGCGTTGGCAGCGGGGGCCTCGGCGTTCTCGAGTGGGGGCGACATCCGGTCGGCTTCGCCGACGACGATGACCTTCCGCCTGGCCATGGCCGGCGTGACTGAGGCCATCTGGACGAGCAGTCGGGTCGTCGCCACGAAGATCCCCTCGCTCCCCGGCGGCGGGGAGTAGAGCCCGCCGGCCTTGGCGCGATCCTGCGTCGCTTGGTTGAGGTCGAGCTTGACCTCGTCGAGCGAGGGATCGGAGTCCTTCAGCTTGGGGCGTGGGAAGGCCCAGATGAGGTCGGGGTGGGTGAGCTCGTTCGTGTAACGGCACTGCCGGCAGGCTCCACACGGTGGCGCGTCGCCTTCGCACAGGATCGACTGGGCGAGCCAGAGGGCGAGGCGCTGCTTTCCGATCCCCCCCTCCCCATGGAGGAGGAGGGACTGCGGGAGGGCACCGCGGGCCCGCGCGTCGGCGAGGCGTGCGCGAAGTGCGTCGTGACCGTGCAGCGGGACGATGGGCATGCGCCAAATATGCGCCGTCGCCCGTGTCAGCGGAGCGGGGGGACGGTGGCGGGGGGGCGACGGTGATGCGTCCCCTGCTCGTACGCGTAGGCGAGACGGAAGAGCGTCCCCTCGGCGAAGGGGCGCGCCAGGAGCTGCAATCCGGCAGGGAGAACGGCGCGCGTGTATCCCATCGGGACGGTGATCGCCGGGAAGCCGGTCGCTGGTGAGAAGACCTGCGAGTTGTCGCCCCCCGGGGTGTTGAGGTCGCCGATGAGGCGCGGTGGGTTGCTCCAGGTGGGGTAGGCGACGGCGTCGAGGTGCAGCGAGTCCATGAGCTGCCGCAGAGCGACGCGGAGGGCGGCGCGATACTGCTCTCGGGCGCGACACCCGGCGCTCTCGGCGGGCGACTCGGTCACCCGCTGCGCCGCCTCGAGGCGCGCCTGCACCGACGGGTGGTAGCGACCGGACTTGAGGATCTCGTCGACGGTGCGTACTGGGGGGCGCGAGTCGGCGACGCTGGCGAGGTACGCTTCGAAGTCGTGGCGGAACGGCGAGCAGGCGCCGCCTTGCAGCCGGCGGAGCGAGTCGAGGGTCGGGATGGCGACCGGGTCGACGACGGTCGCGCCGAGTCGCTGGAGGTCGCCGAGCGCGCGCCGGAAGACGGCGTTGACCTCGGGGTCGAGGGTGGGGGTATCGTAGGCGGCGTGGAGGACGCCGATTCGGGCGCCGCGCAGCCCGTCGGCGCGGAGCGAATCTGCATAACGAGGGATGGGGTGCGCGCGGGCGGCGGCGGTGACCGGGGCGCCCGGGTCCTCGCCGGCGACTACCTGGAAGACGGCGGCGGCGTCGGCGACAGTGCGGGCCATGGGACCGGCGATGTCCTGCGAGTCGAAGAGGGGGACGACGCCGCTGCGGGACGTGAGCCCCATCGTGGAGCGGATGCCGACCAGCGACTGATGAGACGACGGGCCGCGGATCGAGTTCCCCGTGTCGCTCCCGAGCCCGACGGCGCCGAATGACGAGGCGACGGCGGCGGCGGTCCCGCCGCTGGAGCCGGCGGTGACGCGATCGAGGGCGTACGGGTTCTTCGTGTAGCCGGCGAGGATCGAGCTGACCGTCTCGTTCGGCGAGAAGGCCAGCTCGGCCATGTTCGACTTGGCGAGGACGATGGCCCCGGCGGCGCGGATGCGTTGCACCTGGAAGGCGTCGCGGGTGGGGCGCCAGTCCTTGAGGGCGAGCGAGCCGGCGGTGGTGGGGAGGTCGATCGTCTCGAAGTTGTCCTTCACGATCGCGGGGACGCAGTGGAGCGGCCCCACGAATCCCTCGCGCGCATAGCGTCGGTCGAGGGAGTCGGCGGTGGCGAGCGCCGCGGGGTTCACGACGACGAGTGCGTTGATGGCGGGCCCGTTCTTGTCGTAGGCCTCGATGCGGCGCAGGTAGCCCTGCACGAGCTGCCGGCAGCTGAGGGTGCCGGCGCGCATGGCGGCGTGCAGCTCGGCGATGGTTGCCTCCTCGATGATGAACGGAGGGGCGGGTGATGCCGTGGTGCCCTGGGCGCGCGCCGCAGGGGCGGCGAGGACGAGCGTGGTGACCAGGACGGGGAGCGACCGGGCACTGCGTGCGAGGCGATGTCTCATCGGGGTCGGGCTCACTCGCCCGGATGGAGGGTGTCGCGCAGGGCGTCGCCCAGCACGTTGATGGTCACGACGGCCGCGAGGATCATGAGGCCGGGGAAGATGGCCAGCCACGGAGCGGTAAAGAGTGCGCTCTGGGCCCCGCTCAGCATGTTCCCCCAGCTGGCGGCGGGTGGTTGCACCCCGAGGCCGAGGAACGAGAGCGCCGACTCGGTGAGGAGCGCACTCCCCATGCCTAACGTCGCGTTGACGAGGATGGTGGGCCAGAGGTGCGGGAGGAGGTGGCGCAGGAAGCGGGGGATGGGGGGATCGCCGAGGGCGACCGCGGCCTCGACGAAGTCCTGGTGACGCAGGGCGAGGAGTTCGCCGCGGACGAGGCGGGCCAGTCCCATCCACGAGGTGGCGCCGATGGCGACGACGAGCGTGGTGACGGAGGGGCCGAGGAAGGTGATGACGGTGATGACGACGAAGATCGTCGGAATGGCGAGGACGGCGTCGGTGAGACGCATGAGGACGGCGTCGAGGCGCGGGCGGGCGAGGCCGGCGACGGCGCCGACGGCGGTTCCGAACGAGACGGCGAGGAGCATGGCGGCGGCGCCGGTGGCCAGCGAGATGCGGGCGCCCACCAGGAGGCGCGCCAGGACGTCGCGCCCGCTCTCGTCGGTGCCTAACGGGTGGAGGGCGCCGGGAGGGGCGCCGGCCCGGGCGAAGTCGAGAGCATTCGGGTCGACGCCATAGAGCGCCGGCCCCGCCACGGCGGCGGCGGCGAGGGCGAGGAAGGTGACGCCCGCCAGTTGCAATCTCCGGCGCGGGGTCATGACTGGTCGGGGCGGATGCGAGGGTCGAGGGCGAGGTATGCCACGTCGACCAGGAGCGAGGCGAGGAGGACCCCGGCCGAGACGACGAGGGTGATCCCCATGACGAGCGGATAGTCGCGGGCGAGGGCGGCCTCGATCCCCAGTCGCCCCATGCCTGGCCACGAGAAGACGGTCTCGGTAATGGCGGCCCCCCCCACGAGGCGTGGCAGCTGCAATCCGATGACGGTCACGGCGGGGATGAGGGCGTTGCGCATCGCATGGCGCCAGCGCACCGCGCGCTCGCCCACTCCCTTGGCGCGGGCCGCGCGCACGAAGGGGCGGGCGTACTGCTGTCGGGCGCTGGCGCGCGTGTAGCGCAACAGCTCGGCCGTCCCCGCGGCGGCGAGGACGAGCGATGGCAGGACCAGGTGCCGCGCGCGGTCGGCGAGCGATGCGCCGCCCTCCGCGCCCACGGCGCCGCCGGCAGGGAGGATCCCCAGGCGCACGGCGAACACGAGGATGCAGACGATCCCCAGCCAGAAGACCGGGATGGAGATGGCCCCCATCGCCAGCGCCCCGGCAATCCGGTCGAGCCACCCACCGGGGCGTTCGGCGCACCACGCCGCGAGCGGGATGGCAACGACGATCGTGATGAGGAGCGCCGTCCCGGCGAGGAGGAGCGTGTTGGGGAGGCGCTGGGCGATCGTGGACGCGGTGTTCGTCTCGTAGAGGAAGGAGTTTCCGAGGTCGCCCCGCGCCAGACGGGTCAGCCAGCGCGCATACTGCTCGGGGATGGGGCGATCGACGCCGAGGCGCTCGGCGATCGCCGCCCGCTCCGCAACACTTAGTTTGGGGTCGGCCAGGAGCGATGGCCCCCCGGGCGCGGCGTGCACGATCGCGAAGGTGACGGTGCACACCACGAGGAGGACGAGCATGGCATGTCCCAGGCGCCGCAGGAGGAACGCCGCCATCGCCGCCCCCCTACTTGGCGCGCAGGGCGAAGCGCTCGCTGTGCCGCAGCGCGTCGCGGATCCCGAGCGACGGGAACCCCTCGAGGCGCGCCGTGACCGCCTGAATCTCGCGCGGATAGAAGAGGACGAGGACCGGGGGGTCCTCCATCTCCACGCGCTGAAAGGCGTGGTAGATCGCCCGGCGCTGGGTGGAGTCGAGGGTGATGCGTCCTAACGACAAGAGCGAGTCGGCGCGCGGGTTGGACCACTTGACGTTGTTGTTGTCCTGTCCCGAGTGGTAGAACGCGTACTGGTCGGGATCGGGGGGCGTCGTCCACCAGATGAGCGTGGCGTCGAAGTTGCCCGGGAGGATCCGGTCGCGCACCAGCGCCGCGAACTCCATGGTCCGGATGGAGACGTGGATCCCGATCTTCGCCAGGTCCTGCTGCACGGCAAGGGCCGACTGCTCGCGCGTCGGGTTCCCCTTGTCGACGAGCAGTTCGATGTCGAATGTCGAACCGTGCGCATCGCGCAGTGCGCCGTCGGCTCCCCTGCGCCAGCCGGCGCGCGCCAGCATGGCCAGCGCGGAGTCGGGGGCGTAGGGCGTCGGGGCGATCGAGTCGGCGAAGTAGTCGCGAAGCGCCACCGGGATCGTCCCGCGGGGGAGGTCGGCGTAATCGCGGAGCACGCCCTTGATGATGGCCTCGCGATTGATCGCCATGCCTAACGCACGCCGGACCTCGGCGGGATGGAAGCGCCCCCGGGTCGTGTTGAGGGCCACGTAGTAGTGCTGCACCACCGGAACCTGCAGCACCTCGATCCCCGGCGCTCCCTGCACGCTGGCCAGGTTGGCCGGCTCGATCGTGATGAGGTCGAGCTCCCCGGCGCGCAGCTGCGCCACCTGGGCATTGAGGTCGGGGACGACCTTGAAGACGATGCGGTCGAGCCGCGGCGGGGTGCCGTAGTAGTACGGGTTGCGCACCAGCGTCAGCGACGTCCCCGGCACCACCGTCTGCACCATGAAGGGGCCGGTGCCGACCGGATGCTTGCGGTTGAAGTCGGTCGCCGCGGTCAGCGGCGCCCCCTGCAGCAGGTGCTTTGGGAGGATCCCTGCGTTGTACCCCAACAGCGTCAGGAAGGGGGCAAACGGAGTCCGCAACCGGAAGGTGACCGTGAGCGAGTCGTCCACATCGACGCCGCTGATCGCCGCGAAGTCGGAGCGCAGGCGCGATCCCGAGGCGAGGTCGATGATCTGGTCGAAGGTGAACTTGACGTCGTGGGCGCTGAACGGCGCCCCGTCGTGCCACTTCACCCCGGGGCGCAACTTGAAGGTGATGCGCAGCCCGTCGGCGCTCGTGCTCCACGACTCGGCGAGGTCCGGCGTCGGGCGCAATTGCTCGTCCGGCCGTACCAGCCCCGGGAAGAGCACCTTGTTGACCATGACCGATCCGATGTCAGGGGCGATGACCGGGTCGAGAATGGGGTCATTGATGAGCGGGATGCGCAGCGTCCCTCCGTTCCCCGCCTTGCCCGTCGCGCTATGCGGGACGCTCTCGCCGCCGCAGGCGACGACGATCGCGAGCGCCAATATGCCAGACAGCGCCAGGGCGCCACTCAGCGCGCGGCGCCACGCCCCATGCGGCAGCGTTGGGACACGCATCGTCATGGGTGCGCGCGAGCCGTGAGGTCCGGTCACGCCATCGCCTCGTCCACCGTGTGCCGCGCGTCGCGGAGGGCAGCGACCAACCGGTTCTGCCCCCGCATGAGGTGCGTGCGCAGGAATCCGAGTTCCCCAGGCGCCATGGAGGGTGCCTGGAGTGCCGGGGCGAGGTCGGGGAGGGCGGGGGTCGTCTCGGCGGGGTCGTGGAAGAACTCGGGGCCGCGCGTGTAGTTGACCGGGACGAGGAGGCGCGCGAGGCGCCGAAGGGCGCGGTTCACCCGGCGCACGCCGGGGTCGGTGACGGAGCGCGCCGCCAACGTGCTGGCGTGCACGCCTAACGCATCGAGCGACGCGTCGAGTTCGGCGATGGCCGAGCGCGCGGGGGCAAAGTCGAAAATCCCCTCGACTCCCTGCTGGTACGTGTCCAGCGTGGCAGAGAAGGTGCGCAGCGTCTGGCGGAAGTTGAAGGGAGCGATGGTCGCGTTGGCCACCCCCATCACCGAGGCCAAGTAGATCTTGATGTCCTTGAGGAGGATCTCGCGGTCGGCGATGTGGATCAGGTCCTCCTCGGTGTGCCAGGCGATGTTGGCGCCGCAGCCACCAACGGCGTAGTAGCCGAGTTCCTCGCGGTGCGAGTCCTTCATGGTCGAGAGGAGCATGAAGAACGACGAGATCCCGATGTTGTTGAACGAGTAGTCGCCCGCCTGATGCGGACGCTCGCCCTTCGATTCCTGTCCGGTGATGTCGCGGATGACCGACTGGCAGAAGGCCTCGGTTTCGTCCATCCAGGAGATGTCCTTGTATTCGGTGGCCCACCGACAGCCGGGCGAATCGCAGTTGACCTGAGCGATGCAATGCTCGTACAGGTCGACGGCGAAGGCATCGGCAAACCACGTGCTGCCGGCGTAGCGCCCGGTGGAGTGCCCGGGCCACCAGGCGATCTTCACGCTTCGCTTGAGCGATCCGCGGTGCTGCCAGAGAACGCGGGCGATTTCGAGGAGCGTCGCGTCGCCGACGGCATTGTCGCCGATCCCGTAGTCCCACGAGTCGTAGTGCCCGTGGAGGAGGACGTACTTCTCCGGTTCCTCGGTGCCGGGGATCGTGACCACCGGGATCGGTGATTCCCACCACCCTTCAGTCACCTCACTGGTGAGGGTGGCGCTCCCCCCCGCCTTGGCGAGCTCGATGAGCGCCGTCCCGTCGGGATTGTTCACGGCGACGACGGCGATCTTCGGCTTGCGCGGGAGATCGCGGAGGTCGGGCGTTCCCCAGACGGTCGTGCAGATCCCCCAGTGGGGGTTGTGCCCCGGGTTCACGGCGATCATTCCGATGGCGCCGCGCTGCTCGAAGTAGGAAACCTTGCCGGGCATCCCGAATCCTTCGCTCAGGACGATCTTCCCCCGCAGGTCCACTTCGGTGTCGCTGACGAATCCCTTGGTGAACATCTCGTCGGCATTGCGCGCATACCGGGCGGGGACGTAGGCGAGGGGGGCGGTGATTCCCCCCGGAAACGGGACCGACATTGCCATCGGCTTCGCCCGGTATTCCTGCGCGCCGGCCCGGACGCTGGCCCGGCCGGGGAGGGAGAGGAAGAGTGTCGGGCGATGCACCTCGACCGGGACGCCGAGCCGCGTTAGGCGATCGACGATCTCGCCGGCGGCGGTCGCCACGTCATCGGGGTGCTCGCGCTTGAGCGTGGTGAAGCGCTCGATAAGGGACCACGGTTCGTCGAGCGTGACGCTGGCGACGGCGGCGGACTGGGCGGGAGAGAGCGGCACGAATGGCTCCAGACAGGAGACGGCAAACGGAGACAGGACTGCGCCGCCCGGGGGGACGGCGCGCGCGGGCGGGGCGCTGCGAGGACGGGTTGCGAGCAATTGCGGGGGTTGGCGAGGGGCTGTCAAGGGCGGGGACGAATGCTGTGCGTACTCTCATCTGCAGCTTGTCGTACCGAGCGGGGCGGGGCATAATCGCTCGACTTCACCATCGGGATTTCGATGCCGATCGACGCGTTCGCCGCCCACCGGAATCGCCCCGCCCCGCATGGCGCGGCCGCCCCTCACCCCTTCCACCACGCCGGGACCGCGCGCCACCGGTGGCGGGCGGTGACCGTCCTGTCAGTGTCGCTGGCCCTGATGGTGTACGCCGCGGCTTCGTTAGGTGCGCAGCCACGTCCGGCGGCGACCCGGCGCGACACGCTCCTCGCCTTCACCGGGGCGACGCTCATCGATGGGACGGGCGGAGCACCGCTGGCGAATGCCACGGTCATCGTGCGCGGCCAACGCATCGACGCGGTTGGATCGCGAGGCACGACGCCGATCCCGCGCGGGGCGCGCATCGTCGACGTCACGGGGAAGTGGATCACCCCGGGGTTCGTCGATGCCAACATCCACGCTTCGATCTACAGCGGGATCGAGAACTTCGCCCGCTACCAGGATCGTTTCACCGACGTGGCCATCGAGGCGGCGCAGAACCACCTCAAGGTGGGGGTCACCACGGTGCGTGACTCCTATGGCATGCTCGCCCCCCTCCTCGCCGCCAGGGACGCCATTCGGCGAGGCGATGTCCCCGGCCCCCGGATGTACGTCGCCGGGAACATCGTCGGCTGGGGAGGGCCGTGGTCGTTCTCGTTCACCGGGCGCGTCCCCGAGAACCTCTCGCTCCTCCAGGAGCAGATGAACGACGCCATCGCGCAGGGAGCGGGCGAGGAGCTGGTGAACCTGGAGCCCGACTCGTTGCGCCTGGCGATCGACCGCTACCTGGACAAGGGGGGCGACTTCCTCAAGTTCGGCGGGACGTCCCACTTCGGCTTCCCGGTCTTCATCGGCTTCTCCGAGCGCGCCCAGCGCGTGATCGTCGACGCGGTGCATGCGCGCGGCTTGGTCGCCGAGACGCACTCCACCACCCCCGAAGGACTCCTGATGTCGCTGCAGGCTGGGGTCGACCTCGTACAGCACCCGGAGGTGCTTGACGTCCCCATGTCCGATGAACTCGTGCGGGAGTTCGTGAACCGGAAGGTGGTTTGCGCCATGCTGGCCAACACCATGACCGGGGCGCCGTGGCGGGAGTACCAGCAGAAGGTCCGGCGCGACGACTCGACTCGTCAGGCGCGCCTGGACTCGGCGCGCGCGCGCGGCATCGCGCAGCGCGAACGCACCGGGGCCGAGCGGCGCCGCGACCTGGGTGACCGCGAAATGGCGATCCGTCGCGCCAATGCCGAGAAGCTGATCAAGGGCGGGTGCATCACCGTCATTGGGACCGACAACTATCTGGGACTCGCCCCCGAGTTCCGGCGCGACCCCAAGCCGGCGTGGCAGGAGCCGGGGCTGGGGTCGCTGGCCGCCATCGAGGGGCTCGTCGAGCTCGGGATGACCCCCATGCAGGCGCTCGTCGCCGCCACGCACAACGGCGCCCTGGCCAGCAAGGCACTCGACGACTACGGCACCATCGAGCGCGGGAAATCGGCCGACCTCCTCGTGCTCGGGGCCGATCCGCTCGCCGACATCCATAACATTCGTACGCTCGAGACCGTCGTGATGCGGGGGACGATCATCGATCGCGCGGCGCTGCCGACGAAGCGGATCTGGACGCACCCTTAGTAGAGTCGCCCACCCTTCATCACCTGGCGAATCGTGTTGGTGTTGCGAATCCCTTCCAGCGGGTTCCGCTCGAGGATGAGGAGGTCGGCGAGCTTCCCCGGCTCGAGCGAGCCGACGTCGCGGGCAAGCCCGATCGCCTCGGCTCCCATCAGGGTGGCCACCCGGAGGGCCTCGTGGTTGGAGATCCCGCCCGAGGCGATCGACCACAACTCCCAGTGATACCCCAACCCTTGCAGCTGCCCGTGCGAGCCGACGCCGGCGCGCCCGCCGGCCGCCAGGAGGTCGCGGACCGTCTCGCCCACCTGGCGCATGACATGCTGCGTGGGATGGAACCACCCCGCCTGTCCACCGTTAGGCTGCGGCCCTTGCGCGCCGCCGCGGCGCAGGATCTTGGCCTCCAGGTCGGCCCACGGCGTGACCCGCCTGAGCTTCTCGTCGCCCAGGAGGTTCTCGGTGGCGTAGTAATAGTTCTCGGCCCACGGGCCGCCGTACGCCACGAGGATCGTGGGGGTGTAGACCGTGCGCGACTCGGCGAAGAGGCGGATGAGGTCGGACTGGATGGGAAAGGTGGGGTACGTGTGCTCGTGACCGCTGTAGCCGTCGATGTTCTCGGTCACGTTCATCTTGATGTCGAGCCCGCCCTCGGTGGTGGGCATGAGGCCGAGTTCCCGGGCCGCCATGATCACCCACTGACGCTGCTCCCGGTTCCCGACCTGGTACTGCTTGATCGTCTTGGTGTCGTAGTACTCGCTGTAGCGCCGGAGCACGCGCCTGGCGTGGTCGAGGTCGCGGATGTTCTCGGCGCCAAAGACCCCCGGGCCGGTGGAGTAGATACGCGGTCCGGTGATCTTGCCGGCATCGACCATGTCGGCATAGGAGAGCACGTCGGTGGACGATGTCTGCGGGTCGCGCAGCGTGGTGACGCCGTAGGCGAGGTTGGCGGCGTAGCTCCACACGCTGTCGCGGTGGACATCGAAGGTGGCGCGCACGTGCGCGTGCGTGTCCACGAAGCCCGGGATGATGGTCGTCCCGGCCACGTCCATGACGCGCGCGCTGGCCGGGATCTCGACGCTCCCGCGCGCGCCGACGGCTGCAATGCGGTTGTCGCGGATCAGGATGTCGCCGTTCTCGATCACTTCGATTCCGCGCATGGTGACGATGCGGGCTCCCCGGAGGGCGAGGAGTTGGCGCGGGACGTCACGCCTGGCGGCAATGCGAATGCGGAGTTCCGACGGCTGGTACGTGGGCGCCGCCCCGGGGCGCGCGGCGCTCGAGTCGCGCGGGGCACTGCGCCGCGCCTGGCGCACCGAGTCGTCGAAGGCGCGGGCACGGTCGAGGTCATAGGTGACGTGGGCGTTGCCCATCGACCAGCGCACTTCGCGCCCTCCGGCGCCCCAGGTGGGGAACTGTCCGCCGATCTCGGTGAGTCGGCGCACCGGAAAGTTTGTCTCACTTCCGCCCACCTGGATCACGGGCTCGGTGGCCCCGACGACCGGGACGGTGACCACGTAGAGATCGTTGTTGACCTGGGCGAGCGCGTCGTCGCCGTTCGGCGACATGAAGATGGCGCTCGCCGGGGCCCCCGCAGCGCCGGGCGGCTGCCCCGGTGCGGGGGCCCCCGTCACGCGCACGTGGCTCTTCTGGTCGCTTCCGTCCCATCGCATGGAGACGAGGCCGCGCTGGGCGGAGGAGACGAAGATGCGGGTGGAGTCGCGCGTGAAGTGCGGATAATTGAGTCCCCCGGCTGGCGCGATGACGGTGGCGGCGCCTCCCGATGCGGGGATCCAGGCGAGGTCCTCGGCGCCGCCGGGGATGGCTCCTACCAACGCTTCTTCGTAGGCGCGCGCCGGGCCCCGCACCACCACGAGGCGCTGGCCGTTAGGCGCCCACGCCGGTCGTGTCCAGAACGCCGACGCCGTCGTCAGGCGCTGTGGCCTGGTGCGCAGGTCGCGCCGGACCTTGTACACGTGCCCGCCGTCGGCGTGACTCCAGGTGGTGTAGGCGATCCATTGCCCGTCGGGACTCCACGCCGGGTGAAACTCCCCGACCCCGGCGTCGGTCACCCGCCGCGGCGTTCCCGCGGGGAAGTCCATCACATACAGGCGGTCCATCGCCGTGAAGGCGAGGCGACGTCCGTCGGGTGAGGGCACGGCATCACGAATCTGCTTGACGGTAAACGTGGCCGAGTCGCTGATGGGATAGGCGAATTCGACCGCCGGGCCTAACGCCTGTACCACGTCGGCCTGAAACGGGATCTCGACCGGGGGGCCGCCGGCGGCGTCGACCGGGACCTTCCACAGCTTGCCGTCCCACGTCGTGACCAGGAACCGGGAGTCCGGCGTGAAGGACATCGCCGGGAGGACGTCGAGCGATGCGCGCGACTCCTGGTCGTCGCGCTGCACGCGCATCACCAGCCAGCGTTCATCACCGGTGGTGAGGTCACGAAGGCGCAGGCGGGTGGAATCGATGTGGCGCGTCCCGTAGACGAGCCATCGTCCGTCGGGGGACAGCGTCGGTCGAAACGCCGAGCCGTTGCGCTGGGCACGGATGCTCGACTG
Source organism: Gemmatimonadota bacterium (assembly GCA_027346425.1). Lineage (GTDB taxonomy): Bacteria > Gemmatimonadota > Gemmatimonadetes > Gemmatimonadales > Gemmatimonadaceae > SCN-70-22. The sequence continues at coordinate 22,086 of DAIESF010000002.1, forward strand.
GCCGGTCTGCCGGTCGTAGACGGCGAGCGAGTAGTCGCCGAGCGGGGTATTGTAGAGCCACTGGCCGAATCGCTGCGCGTACCAAATATAGCGCCCGTCGGGCGACAAGGCGGCGCCGGTGGTGCGCAGGTTCTGCGGCTCGCGGATGAGTTGCTGTCCGCTCCCGCCCGAGACGTGGTACAGGTGCAACTTCGTGTTGCGGGTGACGACGAGGTATTGCCCGTCGGGGGTCCATTCCGGCGACTCGAAAGCGTTCGACTTGCCGCGCGTCACCTGCACGGTGTCGCGCGTGTCGACCGACATGGTGTACAGGTTCCATCCGCCATCGCGGTCGGAGACGAAGGCGATGCGCTTGCCATCGGGTGACCAGCGAGGCTGGGCGTCGAACGCCATCCCCCGGGTGAGTGGGGTCGCCGTCCCGCCACCGATGGGAAGGGTGTACAGGTCGCCTAACAAGTCGAGGACGAGGGTCTGGCCGTCCGGCGACACGTCGACCGACATCCAGTGCCCCACGCGGGTGGTGAACGAGAGCGTGCGCGTGGGGCGCAGGGGGAGCCCTTCCTGCATGGGATCGCGCGCCGGTCCCTGGGCCGATGCCCCCTGTGTGAGGCGGATCACCAGCGCGGCGGCGGCGAGTGGACGCCGCACGCGGACGCGGGTTCCCGCGCGTGCAGTGGCGAAGGGGAAGGTGAGGCGCATTCGACGGAGGCGGTGAAGAGTCGGGAGGGTCAGGCGACCGGCTTGAAGTGGGCCCCGGCGACCGAAATCGCAAGGCTGACGCGCCGCGACGAGGACAGCGCGCCGTCCTCTGCCGGCGACACCGGATCGGCGTGACCGGCGACGCCGATTCGCGCACGTCGGTTCAAGGCAACGACTTAGGGACGTGTGGCGTCTCGCGCGGCACGTGGCACCGATGCTGCCCTTCACGATGGCGGAGGCGGCGAGCGTGCGAGAGCGCACGCGAAACGCCTCGAGATCTTCACCAACGACGCAGGAGCAGCCATGCGCACCGCATTGACCGTCTTGATCGCTTCCGCCGTGATCGCGCTCGCACCGGCGGTGAGCAACGCCCAGCAGCGCGACGGCGAGCTTCGCTCGCGCGTGCGCGACATGGTCCTCGACCGCGATGCTTCGGCGGCGCGGTCGCGCGACCGCACTGGCAGCTGGGACTGGGAACGCAACCGCGACGCCAATCGCAGCGCCAACCGCGACTGGGAGCGGCAGCGCGACCGCGATCGCGACCGTTATGAAAATCGTGCGGGCAACCGCGGCAACGGACGCGGCTACGGGTATGGTGTGGGGCGGAACGACGAGCGCAAGGCGTACGAGCGCGCCCAGCGTGACTTTGAGCGCCGGACGCGCAACTGGAACCGCTACCAGTGGGACGCGTTCCGCGACTGCGAGCGCGACATGTGGCAGCGCTCGCGCTGGGATCGCAACGACAGCAGGAGCGATTCGCCGTGGGAGCGCCAGCGCATCCGCGACTATTGCGAGAGCCGGGTATCGCGCCTGCGCTGGTAGTGCGCCACCGGTAGCCAGCCGCAGGTTCTGCTGACATTCTTGAGAGGCCCCTCGGCCACGCCGGCCGGGGGGCCTCTCCCGTGCTTCCCCCACCCCAATGGATCGACGTCTCGTCCTGGCGGTCCTCGCGTGTGCCGCCGCCACCGCCCCTCGCGCCGGCGCGCAGACGCGCCTCCTTCGTCAACCGACGATCAGCGCGACGCAGGTCGCCTTTGCGTATGCCAACAACCTCTGGGTCGCCCCGCGCGACGGCGGCGAGGCGCGCCGCCTGACGAGCTTCCAGGGGGTCACCACCAACCCGCGCTTCTCGCCGGACGGCAAGTGGATCGCCTTCAGCGGACAGTACGCCGGCAACACCGACGTCTACGTCGTCCCCGCCGAGGGGGGCGAACCCAAGCGCCTCACCTGGCATCCGGGGGCCGACGTGGCGCAGGGGTGGACCGCCGATGGCTCGCGCATCGTCTTCGCCTCCGCGCGCACCTCGCCTAACGGGCAGATGAAGTTCTGGACGGTCTCGCCGCAGGGCGATGTCGAGACGGCGCTTCCGATGCCGCGCGCATTCCAGGGGAAGATGTCGCCTGACGGCAAGCGCGTCGCCTACCGCATGAACGGTTCGTGGGACGACGAGCGGCGCAACTACCGCGGCGGGCAGAATCGCGCGATCTGGATCATGGACCTGGCGACGCATGAGGTGCAGTCGCCCCCCTGGACCGATTCCAAGGACATCGACCCGGCCTGGATCGGCGACGTGGTCTACTTCCTCTCCGATCGCGACGGCGTGCACAACGTCTGGTCGTACGACACGAAGACCCGGGCGCTGGAGCAGCTGACGAACTTCACCGATTTCGACGTGAAGGCGCTCGACGCCGGCGGTGGGATGGTGGTCTTCGAACAGGCGGGCTACCTCCACACCCTCGATCCGCGCACCAAGGCCCACAAGCGCCTCGACCTCAATGTGCGCGGCGATTTCCCCTGGCTGGTGCCGCAATGGAAGGATGTCGCCAGCCGCATCACCAACCTCGCCCTCTCGCCGACGGGAAGGCGCGCCGCAGTCGAGGCGCGCGGCGAGATTTTCACGATCCCCGCCGAGAAGGGCGACTGGCGCAACCTCACCCGTTCGGCCGGGAGCGCGGAGCGGACGCCGGCGTGGTCGCCCGACGGGCGCTCGGTGGCCTACTTCTCCGACGCCGGTGGCGCCTACAAACTGGTGATTGCCGCACAGGACGGGATCACCCCGCCGCGTACCATCGAACTCCCCGAGCCGTCGTTCTACTACACCCCCGCCTGGTCGCCCGACGGGTCGAAGCTCATGTACACGGATGCCCATCTGCGCTTGTGGGTTACCGATGTCGTGTCGGGGCGATCGACAAAGGTCGACACCGACCCCTACATGCAGCCGGACCGCTCGATCAACCCGGTGTGGAGCCCCGACTCGCGCTGGATCGCGTATGCGCGCCGCCTGCCGTCGTATTTCAGGGCGATCTTTGTCTACGACGTGCAGAATGGCACGACGCGCCAGCTCTCCGACGGGATGGCCGATGCCACATGGCCGGCCTGGGACGAGAACGGGAAGTACCTCTACTGGATGGCGTCGACCGACTACGGCCCCCGCACGGGATGGCTGGACATGTCGTCGTACGATCATCCGGTGAACCGCGCGTTGTACCTGGCGGTGCTGCGGAAGGCAGATCCCTCGCCGCTGGCACCGGAGAGCGATGAGGAGGGGGCGGGGGACGGGCGACGGGAGACGGGCGTGGTGACGCCGGTGGCGACGCCGGGGGCGGGCGCCGCGGCCGGGAACCGGGACGCGCGCATTGCGCCGCCCGTGGTCACCATCGATTTCGATGGGCTGGCGCAGCGGGTGATCTCGTTAGGTGTGGCGCCGCGCGACTACAGCGCGCTCAAGGCGGGGACGGCGGGGACGATCTTCTTCCTCGAGAGCGTGCCGCCGAGCGGGACGACGGCACCCACCGGGCCCGCGGGGGGAGGCGACGTGCTCCACCGCTACACCCTCCGCGAGCGCAAGGCCGCGGTCTTCACGCAGGGAGTGGCGCAGTACGCGGTGTCGCAGGACGGGCGCAAGCTCCTGTACCGCGGTGCGGGGCCGCAGGGAGCGCTGGCCATCGTGAACACGGAGGGTGCCCCCCCCACCGCCGGCCAGGGGCGCCTCACCGCCAACATCCGCATGCTGGTGGACCCGCGCGCCGAGTACCGGCAGATGTTCGCCGAAGGATGGCGGAACCAGCGCGAGTACCTGTACGTGAGCAACATGCAGGGGGCCGATTACGCCAAGGTGAAGGCGATGTACGAGCCCCTGGTGGCGTACGTGGCGCATCGCGAGGACTTCGGATACCTGCTCGACATGACCGGCGCCGAAGTGGCGATCGGGCACTCGTACGTGCGCGGCGGTGACTACCCCGAAGTGCCACCCGCCAATGTCGGGATGTTAGGCGCCGACTTCGCGGTCGAGAACGGGCGCTATCGCATCACTCGGATCTACGACGGCGAGAGCTGGGACCCCGAGCTCCGCGCCCCGCTCGCCGGTCCCGGGATGGACGTGAAGGTCGGCGAGTACATCCTGGCGATCGACGGGGTGGAGCTGCGCGCCCCCGACAACATCTACCGGCTGCTCGACGGGACGGCCAACCGGCAGGTGACGCTGCTGGTGAATGCGGCGCCCGAGCCGGCGGGGGCGCGCCGCGTGACGGTCGTCCCGGTCGCCAACGAGCAGGGGCTCCGCCTCCGCGCGTGGGTGGAAGGCAACCGTCGCCTGGTGGATTCCCTGTCCCAGGGGAAGCTGGCGTACGTGTACATCCCCAACACCGGGCAGCCCGGCTATACCTCGTTCAACCGCTACTACTTCGCCCAGCAGGACCGGAAGGGAGCCGTCATCGACGAACGCTTCAATGGCGGCGGCTCGGCGGCCGACTACATCATCGACATCCTGCAGCGCGACTTCGACGGCTACTTCAACAACCGCGAGGGCGACCACACCCCGTTCACGAGCCCTGCTGCCGGTATTTGGGGGCCGAAGGTCATGATCATCAACGAGATGGCCGGATCGGGGGGCGACCTGATGCCCTACATGTTCAAGCGCCGCAAGGTCGGGACGCTCGTCGGGAAGCGGACATGGGGCGGCCTGGTGGGGACGTGGGACACCCCGGTCCTGATCGACGGCGGGACGATGATCGCGCCGCGCGGCGGCTTCTTCGACCGCGACGGAAAGTGGGCCGTGGAGAACGAGGGCGTCGCCCCGGACATCGAAGTCGAGAACACGCCCAAGGAGGTCCTCGCCGGGCGCGATCCGCAGCTCGAGCGGGCGGTGCAGGAAGCGTTGCGCCTGCTGCAGGCCAATCCGGTCAAGTTGATGGCCGAGCCGCCCCCGCCGACCTGGGGGAAGCGGAAGCCGTAAGCGAGGCAGGGAGACGCGAGCGGCGCCGCAGGCGCCGCTCGCCCTCCCGTTTCGCGTTTACTTGATCAGCCGGATCCCCGGGTTCACGGGATACACCCACTCCACGCCGCGCGCCGTGATGATGGCGTCGTCCTCGAGCGGGATGCGCAGCTTCTTCCCGCCCCACTCGGGGATCGGGGTGTAGGCGAAGAGCTCGATCGAGAAGAGGTTGGTGGGGCGAATCTCGAACGTCAGGCGCCCGGGGTTGAAGAAGGCCATCGACGGCCCGATCCCATGCCCCCAGTCGCCCACCGAGTGGCACCCGATGATGAACTCGACCGAGGCGTCGTCGCGCACCAGGTTGAAGCCGCGCATCGGCGTGAACCCCGCCTTCACGATCGCCGCGTTCACCTCGTCCATCATCGCTTGCGCCGTCTTGCCAGCGCGGGCGGTGCGATGGATGACGTTGCGTACCTTCACCGCCTCGTCGAACGCCCGTTTGTAGCTGGCGGGGAGGGCGACTTCCCCCGGCTTCAGGACATAGGCGATCCGCTTCTGATCGGTGAACATGTTCAGGTAGCCGACACCGAAGTCGATCATCAGGAGGTCGCCACGCTGGATGATGCGGTCGTTCGACGTCGCCTCGATCCCGTTGGGGCCGGTCACGTAGATCGACGGGACCTCGAACGACGTCCCGAGCCCGCGGCGCAGCATCTCCCCCTGGATCCACCACGCCACGTCGGCGAGAGTCGTGACCCCTGGGGTGATCACCTCGTTCGAGAAGGCCCGCTCCGCGAGCTGGCGCCCGATCTCGCCGGCCTCGCCGAAGGCCACGATCTCCGAGGCGGTCCGCCGGGAACTGAAATTGGACACCAGCGTCTCCGCCGACACGATGCGCGAGGCGAACGGTGCGCCGAGGCTCTTCACGATGTGCTGGTACAGGGTGTGGCTCAACCCGTCGGCCATCCCCATCTCCTCGGACATGTTGAGCCCGATCTTCTTCGGGTTGCGTGCCTTCACGAACGCGGCCAGGTCGGGGGCCCCCTCGTCGATATCGTATGCCCCACACGTCGCGCGGTAGTGGTCGTCGATGCCTAACGCTGCACGCTCGATGCGGTCGCCGCCCCGGTCGGTGAAGATGAAGTAGCCGATCGACCCCGTGTAGCCGCGCCCGAGGAGATCCCACAGCGGGTCCTGGTGCCCCTCCTTCATGGCGACGATCCACATGTCGATCCCATTCTCCCGCATCGCCTCGGGGAGGATGTAGTCGAACTTGTCCTTGCGGATCTGGCAGAGGCGCTCCCACCGGATCCGCGCTTCGTTGGCCCCCTGCGCGTGGAGCGCCCGGGGCGCGCCGGCGCCCAGGGCAGCGAGCGTGAGGGTCCCCGCTGCCAAGCGGGCGACCAGGCGGGTGTCCAGGCGGGTGACCAGGCGGATGACCAGGCGGGTGGCCGGAATGCGGGGCGTGGCGGAGCGGCGCACGGACAGTCGTGACGGCATCGATGGGGGGGGCGCGGGTGAGAGGTGCCAACGCAACGCCGCGTCGACGGCAGGCGCAAGTGCGCCCGCCGCGCGGCGCGTCGTTCCCGCGCGCGCCCTGCGGCCTGCGCGGCGCACCTCCGGCGTGGCGCTGCGGTCTCGCCGGCGCCGATGCCGCCACGCAGATTCCCCGTCGCCGGGGGCGCGCGCCAACGCGCCGCATTTCCCGCACGTTCTACGGGCACACTCCTCCCAGAATCCGAGGCGCACGATGCTGCATCGCTGTCCGACGTCCGGTGTCCTTCGCACCGCGGGCGTCACCCTCCTCGCCGCGCACCTGCTGGCCCCGATCGCCGGCGCGCAGGTGCGACCGCCTGCGCGCCCGGCTCCGGCGCGCCCGGCCCCGGCTCCACCGCTCACCCAGGTGAACCCGGCGCTCTTCGCCAACCTGCAATACCGCAACGTGGGGCCAGCGCGTGGCGGGCGCGTAACCACGGTGACCGGTGTCCCCCAGGAGCCGTACACGTTCTACATGGGATCCACCGGTGGCGGCGTCTGGCGCACGACCGATGCTGGGCAGACGTGGCGGAACATCAGCGACAAGTACTTCAAGGTCGGGTCGATGGGCGACATCGACGTCGCCAACTCCGATCCCCGGGTCATCTACGCCGGGACCGGATCCGACGGGATGCGCTCCAACGTCTCGATCGGCAACGGCGTGTACAAGTCGATCGACGCCGGCGCGACGTGGACGCACGTCGGGCTCGACGACGTGGGGAACATTGGCGGAGTGGAGATCCATCCGAGCAATCCCGACATCGTCTTCGTCGCCGCGATCGGCAACCCGTTCCGCCCGAACCACGAGCGCGGGCTCTATCGCACCACCGATGGCGGGAAGACATGGACCAACGTCCTCTTCGTCTCCGACTCGACCGGCGCGGTGGATGTCGAGTTCCAGCCGGGGAATCCCAACGTCGTGTACGCGTCGATGTGGCGCGCCGAGCGCAAGCCGTGGACGATCATCTCCGGCGCGCGCGAGGGCGGGATCTACAAGTCCATGGATGGCGGGACCACCTGGAAGAAGCTCACCAATGGGCTCCCCGGTGACCTGTTCGGCAAGAGCAACATCGCCGTCTCGCCGGCCGCGCCTAACGCGGTGTGGGTGATCGTCGAGGCCAAGCCGGGGAGCGGGTTGTATCGCTCCGACGACGCGGGGGAGAGCTTCACCCTCGTCAGCACCTTCGCCCCCATGCTCACCCGCCCCTTCTATTACACCGGCGTGGTGGTGCACCCCAAGGACCCCAACATCATCTGGACGATGAGCGAGGGGTTCTTCAAGAGCACCGATGGCGGGAAGACCTTCCGTCCGCAGAACATTCCGCACGGCGACAACCACGATCTCTGGATCAATCCCGACAATCCGGACCTCATGGTGCAGTCGAACGATGGCGGTGCGACGGTCTCGTTGAACGGCGGGCGCACCTGGTCGACGCTCTACAACCAGCCGACGGCCGAGATCTACCAGGTCGTCGCCGACAACCAGTTCCCGTACCGCCTGTACGGGGCGCAGCAGGACAACTCGACGCTGATCGTCCCGTCGTTGCCGCTGACGGCGGGGCGCCCGGACTCGCCGATGCAGGAGTGGATGCAGGGCCCCGGGTGCGAGACCGGCCCGATCATGCCGCATCGCACGAACCCGGACACGGTCTATGGCGCCTGCAAGGGGCAGTTCTCGCGCATGAGCATGCGCACCGGGCAGGAGCAGCCGTACTGGAACGGCGGGCAGTCGCTCTACGGCAATCCCGGCAAGGACCTGCTCCTGCGTTTCCAGCGCGTCTCGCCGATGGAGGTCTCGCCGCACGAGACCAACACCGTCTACTACGGGTCACAGTACGTGCATCGCACACGCGACGGCGGCGTGACCTGGCAAACGATTTCCCCCGATCTCACGCTCAACCCCAAAGAGCGGCAGCAGTCGCCGAGCGGTGAGCCGATCACGATCGACGTGACGGGGGAGGAGTATTTCTCCGTCATCTATGCGATTCGCGAGTCTGTCGTCGAGCCAGGCGTCATCTGGACCGGTGCCAACGACGGGCCGTTCTATGTCACGCGCGACGACGGGAAGACGTGGAAGGACATCACCCCGCGTGGGCTGGTGGCCACCTCGGACGACTTCATGCGCAACGGCTTCAAGGGTCCGCCGGACGGGTGTCGCACCCAGCAGATCGAGCCGTCGCCACATCGCCGTGGCTCGGCGTACTACGCGGTGCACTGCTACCTGCTGGGCGACTTCCGCCCGTTCATCTACCGGACCGACGACTACGGCGCGACGTGGACGCTGCTCACCTCGGGGACCAATGGCATTCCGGCCAACACACCCACCCGCGTGGTGCGCGAGGACCCGGCGCGTGAAGGGCTGCTGTACGCCGGGACCGAGTTCGGGATGTACATCTCGTTCGACAACGGGAAGCAGTGGCACGCCTTCCAGAACAACCTCCCCGTCGTCCCGATCACCGACCTGCGGGTGCAACACGGCGACCTCCTGATCTCGACGCAGGGGCGCGCGTTCTGGATCCTCAGCAACCTGTCGTCGCTCCACCAGCTTTCCGACCGCATCGCGCAGTCGTCGATCGAACTCCTCGCCCCGCGCACCGCGGTCATGCAGCGTTACGCCGGCTCGTTCGGTGGCGTCGAGGGGTCGCGCTCCGACCCGGCGGACCCGCAGTATCCCCCCGCCGGGGCGCAGATCGACTACTGGCTGGGAAGCGCCCCATCGGCGCCGATCACCCTCGACATCCTCGATGCGACTGGGAAGGTGATCCGCTCCTTCTCCAGCGCCGGGGACGGCGAGCGCGAGACGGTGCAGCCGTCGATGCGCCAGATGATCACCGAACGGAGCGGGACGCCGCGCCTCCCGGCAACGGTGGGGATGAACCGTTTCTATTGGGACTTCACGATTGCCGGGCCGTGGGACGCCAACCCCGCGCGCAGCGGGCGCAATGGACCGCGCGTGATCCCGGGGCGCTACAGCGTGCGCCTGACGAGCGGGACATGGTCGGGGACGAAGCCGCTCGAACTCAAGGTCGACCCGCGCGTTGCACGTGACGGCGTTACCCTCGCCGACTTGGGCGAGCAGTACCAGCACAACGTGAAGGTCCGCGACATGGTGACCGAGGTGAACCAGGTGGCGGCCCAGATCGAGGATGGGCGCCGGCGCCTGGCCTCGGCAGCCAGCGCGTCCGACACGCTCCGGGCGCTCGAGGCGCTGCGGGCCAAGGTCATCATGCCGTCGGTGCGGTACTCCAAGCCCGAACTGCAGGCGCACATCCAGTACCTGTACAGCATGACGATGCAAGCCGACCAGAAAATCGGCCGCGACGCGATCACGCGGTACCAGGTGCTGCGCAAGGAACTCGACGAGCGTATCGCCGAGCTGCGGAAGGTGCTTGGCCCACCGTCGGTGAGCGACGACGCGGGCGGGCGTCCCTGAGCAGAGAAGCGGCGCCCCCCCGAGCTATCGGGGAGCGACCTCAGCAGGAAGGATCGGGGGGCGCCGGATATTCCGGCGCCCCCCGATCCGTTACGTCCGCGGCTTCGCACCGTCTTTATCACGCAAAGCACTTGACGAAACCATGGCATCCTGACGATCCTCCCCTCATGTCACGGCACGACCGCCCGCTCAAGCTCGAACCGCCCACGCCTCCGCCGACGCTGTCGGACCGCGCGCTCGACAATCTCCGGTTCATCCGCGAGACCATGGAGCGCGCCGGGACCTTTACCGCGGTCTCGGGGGCTGGAGTCACGCTGACCGGGATCCTGGCCCTCGTTGCCACTCCCATCGCCGGGGCGCACGTCGGCTCCCCCCGCTGGCTCCTGACCTGGATGGCCGCCGCCCCGATCGCCTTCGCGGCGTCGGTTGTGCTCACCGTGCTCAAGACGCGCGCCTCGCGCTCGACTTTTACCGGTGCCCTTGCCCGCAAGCTCGCCCTCGCCTTCTTCCCGTCGTTGGTGGCCGGGGCGGTCCTCACTGCGGTGGCGATGCGCGCCGGGTGGTACTCGGCGCTCCCCGGCATGTGGCTCATGATGTATGGCGCCGCCGTCATGGCCGGGGGGGCGATGTCGGTCCCCATCGTCCCCGTGATGGGGGCGATGTTCATGGGCTTCGGGGCCGTCGCCCTGGCCACCCCGCTCGTCTTTGCCGGGTGGCCGCCGGAGCATCGCGCGATGCTGCTCAATGCCATCATGGCGGCCGGGTTCGGCGGGCTGCACGTCCTCTTTGGATTTGCGATCTCGCGGAGGTATGGTGGCTAAGCAACATGGTGCCGCCTCGCCTCGGCGCGCCGCGTCGCGTCCCGACGCGCACCCCAGCGAGGTCCCGACCGCGCTGGAGGCGGTGAATGGTCACGCCCACGATGCGACCCCAGCCGATCTGGATCGTCTGATTCACGAACGCATCCGGCTGGGGATCGTCTCCGCCCTGGCGGTGAACGAATCGCTGAGCTTCAACGCCCTCAAGTCGCTGATGGCGACGACCGATGGGAACCTCAGCGTCCACGCGCGCAAGCTCGAGGACGCCGGCTACATCAGCTGCACCAAGTCGTTTGAAGGACGCCACCCCAAGACCGACTTTGCCATCACCGCCACGGGACGGAAGGCACTCGAGCGGTACCTTGGACACATGGAAGCCATCATCAAGGCAACGCGCGAGAACTATCGGTGAGTGGATTCAGGCGGGAGACGGGAGATGGGAGACGGGAGCATGACTCCGTTCCCACGTACGTGCCTCAGCACGTGGCCATGATCATGGATGGCAACGGGCGGTGGGCGCAGCAGCGCGGCAAGCCGCGCACGATGGGGCACATCGAGGGGGCGAAGACGGTGCGTCGCATCGTCGAGCACGCGCGCCGCTCGGGCGTCGGATTCCTCACGCTCTATGCCTTCTCCTCGGACAACTGGAATCGCCCGCAGGACGAGGTGCAGGCGCTCATGAAGCTCTTCCGGCGCCACCTGGCCTCGGAGACGCCGCGCCTGCTGGAGAACGACATTCGCCTCAGCGTGATCGGGCGTCGCGACCGCCTGTCGCCGGAACTGCGCCGCGCCATCGAGGCGTCGGAACGGGAGACGGCCGAGTGCGACGGGATGCGGTTGCGGCTGGCGGTTGATTACTCGTCGCGCGACTCGCTCGTGCGCGCCGCGTCGCTCATGCCGCAGGGGGCGGTGCTCGCCCGCGATGAGTTCTCCCGGGCGATCGCGATGGTCAACCACTGCCCGGGCGGCGTCCCCGACGTGGACCTGATGATCCGCACCGGGGGCGAGCAGCGCCTCAGCGACTTCCTCCTCTGGGAGTGTGCCTACGCCGAACTCGTCTTCTCCCGACGGATGTGGCCCGACTTCTCGAGCGCCGACTTCGATGCGGCGATCGACGACTTCCGCGCCCGCGACCGGCGCTTCGGCGGACTGTCGAAGGCAATCTGACGAGCGGGAAGTCGAGTGCGCGAGACGACGAGAGCAATCTCGTCGTCTTTGCTTTTCGGGGTGAAGCGCGCGGCCACGTGCGACCGCGCGCGCGCACGTTCAGCGTTGCAGCTCGGTATGGATCGCTTCGCCGTGTCGGGCGATGATGTCGGGTATCTCGGCGATGTCGCGCGCCGACGTGCGGAAGTTCACGATGCAGGCGCGCAGCAGGTAGCGGCCGTCGATGACCGCGTTGGACACGAACAGTTCGCCGCTCACTTCGAGGCGTCCCTGCAGTGCCTTGTTGAGCGTGTTGAGATATTCCTCGGCCGCGACATCGCCCGAACGGTGGCGATACGCTTCCGGGACATAGCGAAACGTCGCGATGCTCAGGCTCAGCGTGGCCGCCTCGCACCGCGCGTCAGCCGCAAGTCGTTCGTAGAGCGCCCGAGCGAGCGCGATGTCGTCGGCGATCATGCGCTCGTAGCCACGGCGCCCGACCTGGCGCAGTCCCATCCACACCTTGAGCGCGCGGAATCCCCGCGAGTTCTGTGGGCCGTAGTCGACGAAATTCGTGGCCTCCACGCCGAAGTTGTAGTACGGCGGGTGGTAGCTGAAGGCGGCGCGGTGCTGCGCGGGGTCGCGCACCAGGGCGCACCCCGCCTCGAGAGGGGCGTAGAGCCACTTGTGCGGGTCGACCGCCACCGAGTCGGCGAGTGCGAGTCCCCGGATGTCGTCAGGCGCGGACGGGATCATCGCGGCAAAGCCGCCATACGCGCCGTCGACGTGGAACCACACGCGGTGCTGGCGGCACAGCGCCGCCATCGCCGGGAGTGGATCGATCGCCCCGGTGCTCACCGTTCCCGCGGTCCCGATCACCGCCACGGGAACTCTCCCGTCCTGCACGTCGGCGGCAAGACGCTGCGCCAGGTCGTCCAGCACGAGGCGGCGTGCTGCGTCGACGCGGATGGAGCGAAGGGCGTCCGGCGGCAACCCGAACATGTCCAGCGCCTTTTCTATCCACGTGTGCGTCTCGCTCGACGCGTAGATGGTCGCCTTCCCCATGCGTTCCAGCGTCCGCTCGCTTCCCCCTCGTGGAAAGACCGCGCGCAGCGCCGCGTAAACACCCACGAAGTTGGCCTCGTTGCCACCGCTCACCAGCAGGCCGCTGCTCTCCTCGGGATATCCCAGCAGTTCCGCGATCCACCGGATCGTTTGGGCCTCGATCTCGGTGGCCACCGGCGACAGCGTCCACGCGCCGACGTTCGGGTTCACCGCCGCGGCGAGGAGGTCGGCAAGCATCCCGATCGGGGCCGGCGACGACGTGATATAGCCGAGGAACTTCGGGTGGCCATTGAAGAGCGAGTGTGCCGTGAGCAGGTCGGTCGCCTGCGACAGCACCAGGTCGACGTCGCTCCCCTCGTCAGGCATCCGCCCGAAGACGTCGACCAGCGCGCGCACGTCGCTCACCGACAGTCCCGCCGTCACCGGGCGCGCGCGCATCGTCGCCAGGAGGTCGGCGACGCGATCGACCAGCGCGTGCCCGGCCGCGCGAAAGTGCTCCGGCGAGAGGTCGAGCGGGGCGTACCGCCCGCCGGAGCGGTCGTGGCTTTCCATGTCGTCTCCTGCGCCGTTAGGCGGGATCCATGTGGAAGCCGGGGGTGGACAGCGATAGCGCCAGCTCCTCCTCGGTTATGTCTGTCGCCACCCCTTCGAAGAGGGGGGTCGACAGGTAGCGCTCTCCGGTATCGGGGAGCATGCAGAGGATCACCGATCCGGCAGGCGCCTTCTCGGCCACCTTCATCCCCACCGCGAGCGTGGCCCCACCGGAGATCCCGGTGAAGATCCCTTCGCGCTGCGCGAGCTTGCGTGACCACTCGATCGCCGCCGGTCCCGCGATGGGGACCAGTTCATCATAGAGGCGATGGTCGACGGCTTCCTGCAGGACGTAGGGGATGAAGTCGGGCGTCCACCCCTGGATGGGGTGCGGCTGCCAGGCCGAGTGGCTCGCGGCGGGCGAGTGGTCGGCGCCGCGCGTCTGCACGACCCCGCTGCCGAGGAGTTGGGCGTTGGCCGGTTCGCTGAGGACGATCCGTGTCGTGGGACGCTCCTTGCGCAGCACGCGTGCGACGCCAGTGATCGTGCCGCCGGTTCCGTAGCCGCTCACCATATAGTCGAGTCGATCACCGGCGAAGTCGGCCATGATCTCGCGGGCCGTGGTGTTCTCGTGGATCGTCGCGTTGTCCGCGGTTTCGAACTGCCGGGCGAGGAACCACCCGTTGGCGTCGGCCAACTCCTTGGCCTTCTGGTACATGCCGACCCCCTTCGCCGCCCGTGGCGTCAGGACGACCTTCGCGCCGAGGAAGCGCATCAGCTTGCGGCGCTCGATCGAGAAGGAATCGGCCATGGTCACCACCAAGGGATATCCCTTCGCCGCACACACCATGGCGAGTCCGATCCCCGTGTTGCCGCTCGTGGCCTCGACCACGGTTTGTCCCGGCTTGAGATCACCGCGACGTTCAGCCTCCTCGATGATGCTGATGGCGAGGCGATCCTTGACCGAGGCTGCCGGGTTGAAGAACTCCGCCTTCACATAGACGCGGACGTGCGCCGGGGCAATGTGGTTGAGCCGGATGCACGGTGTGTCGCCAATCGTGTCGACGACGCTGTCATAGAGGCGGCCGCGGCCAGTGGTCGTACGCGATGCTCGAGTCGTCATGGGAAGCTCCCTCACCTGTCGGCGGCGCAGGGGCGCGGCACGGGGCGACGGTCGTCGCCCCACCACGCGCCCCCGCTAATCGATCATGCTCGAAAACAGGTAACGCTACTACGGGTATTCCCACTGTCAATGGCGGAGCGAATAAGAATCTCCAGCGTCCGAGACGAGCGGAACGTCCGCTCGGCTCGCCCCTGTGTCCCCCAGCTATAGCTTCTGGATCACTCCGCAGGCGATCCGGGCGCCGGCATTGCCGGCGGGATCGGTCATGTCGTCGTCGGCGTCGGCATGCAGGACGATGGCGGCGCCATCGGCATCGAAGAGGCCGGCCGGGCCGGCGTCGTTGGTCACCCGCAGTGTCATCGCCGTGTACCCGGAACTGCGCCCCCCGTTGATGATCACGTTGGGGAGGTCTCCCGCGTGCGGTCCGGCGGGATTCTTGGTTCCGTGCTTGTGGCCGTCCGGGTTCAGGTGGCCGCCCGCCGAGGCGAAGGCCGGCGGATCGCAGCGTCCGACGGTATGGATGTGCAGTCCGTGTGCCCCGTCGGCGACGCCGCGAACATCGACGTCGACGCGGATGGCCCCGTCCACCTGTCGAAACGTTGCCGTCCCCACTTCGGCGCCGGTGGTGGACCGCAACGTGGCCTGGGCGAAGGGGGCGGGGGCGCTGGGGCGGGAGGTGGCGCAGGCGGCGACGGTGACCGCCAGTGCGATGGCGGCACCCACTCGAGTCGACGAGGCGCCGACGACGGCGATGCGGGTATGCGAGGGAGAGATAGGCATGAGACGCTTAGTCCGGTGAGAGGAGGCGACGAGCTTCGAGCACCTTGTCCAACGCTTCCTGGGCCGACGGGGCAATGGCCGAGAGGTGCCCCATCTTGCGCCCCGGGCGCGCCGAGGCCTTTCCGTAGAGGTGAAGGCGCACATCCGGGATGGTGAGCGCCTCCGCGAAGTGCGGGCGCGCTCCCTCGACCCAGAGGTCGCCAAGGAGGTTGGCGATGGCCGCGGGGACGACGGAGGCGACCTCGCCTAACGGGAGACCGCAAACGGCGCGCACCAGCTGCTCGAACTGCGACGTGGAGTGGCCTCGTTCGGAGTGGTGGTACGTGTTGTGGGGTCGCGGGGCGAGTTCGTTCACCAGGAGGCGCCCGTCCTTCGTGAGGAAGAGCTCGACGGCGAGCAGCCCCACGATTCCCATCGTGTCGGCGATGGCGTGCGCGACCTGTTGCGCATGCTGCACCAGCGGGGCGGCAAGCCCGCCGGGGCAGATCGCCCAGTCGAGGACGCCGTGGACGTGGTGGTTCACCGACGGCGGGTAGACGGCGAAGGCGCCGTCCTCGCGGCGGGCCACCAGGACGGACAGCTCGAGGTCGAGGTCGAGAAACTGCTCGACGATCACCCGCCCGCCGCCTAACGATTCGTGCGCCTCGCGGGCCTCGTCGGGCGTGCGCACGCGTCGCTGGCCGCGCCCGTCGTACCCGCCCATCGGCGACTTGCAGATGGAGGGGCCCAGCACCGAAACCGCGTCAGCGCATTCGTCTGCGGTCATCACCGCGCGGTATCCTCCGACCGGGAAGCCGTGCGTGTCGAGCCAGGACCGCTGGCGAATGCGGTCCTGCACCGTGAAGATCGCCTCGGCGCGCGGCCGCAAGGGGGCCATGCCCGACACGGCCTCGAGGGCGGGGCGGCCGATCTGCTCGATCTCGAGCGTCACCACGTCGCAGTCGCGGGCGAGGTCGGCGGCGGCGTCGGCGTCGTCGAAGCGGGCGGTGATGGTGCGCGAAGCGACCGCCCGGGCCGGGCAGTCGGGATCGGGATCGAGCACCTGCACGTCGTAGCCTAACGAGCGTGCCGCCATCCCGGTCATCCGTCCCAGCTGACCGCCGCCGAGGATCCCGATGGTGCCCCCGGGGACGATCACGCTCACGGCAACACCTGGGCGAGGACGTCGTCGCGCCGCGCCGCCCGCCAGGCACGCAGCCGCTCGCGCACCTCGGGATGGCGCGCGGCGACGATCTCGGCGGCCAGGATCGCGGCGTTGATTGCCCCCGGCTTCCCGATCGCCAAGGTTCCCACCGGGACGCCGGCCGGCATCTGCACGATGGAGAGGAGGGCGTCCTGCCCGTTGAGCATCGTGGCCGGGATCGGGACGCCCAGCACCGGAAGGAGCGACTTGGCGGCGATCATCCCCGGAAGATGCGCCGCGCCTCCGGCGGCGGCGATCACCACCACGAGTCCTCGCGACTCCGCCCGTTCCGCGTACTCGAACATCCAGTCAGGTGTGCGATGCGCCGACACGATGCGCGCTTCGTACGGGACCTGGAGTTCGTCGAGCATGGCGCAGCAGTGCTGCATGTGCTCGTAGTCGGACTTCGAGCCCATCACCACCCCGACGAGGGGCGTGGTCGATTGCGGCATGAGAGCAGGGAGGCTGGAGTCGGGGGATCGTCGGCGATGGGGGCGCAGGGTGGGCTCGCCGGAGCGCCGACGGAATCGGAAGCCGAGATGAAATATGCCCCCGCTGCACCGGGGGACGAAGGGGGAGGGCCACGTCGCCGCCCGGCGGGCCGGGCGACATATTCTCGACCCAGGCCGCCTCCAGTCAGACGCCACCCTCGCACGAACCGACATGTCACGAAGACTCTTCCCCGTCATCGCTGTGGCCGTCGTCATGGTCGCGCTGCCGCCGCTGCTCCGTGCCCAGGGAGGCGGCGCGCTCTCCATCGAGCAGCTCCTCGCCACCCCGTTCCCGAGCACGATGGTCGCCGCTCCGACTGGTGGTGCGGTGGCCTGGGTCCTCAATGAACGTGGTGCGCGCAACGTCTGGATCGCCCTCCCGCCTACCTACGCCGGGCGGCGCCTGACGAGCTACACCGCCGATGACGGTCAGGAGATTTCATCGCTCACGTGGGAGCCCGATGGTGCGGCGCTGGTCTACGTCAGGGGAGGCGCGCGCAATCGGGCGGGAGAGAGCCCCAACCCGGCGCAGGACCCGAGCGGGGCGGAGCGTGCGATCGTCCGCGTCGCGGTGGCGGGTGGCGCGCCGGTGCGTCTGGGCGGAGGCTCGGACCCCAGCATCTCCCCCGACGGCGCGACGATCCTCGTCAACCGAGGCAAGCTGTGGCGACGCTCGCTGCGCGATCCGAACGCCGACTTCAGCGAGTTGCTCAATATCCGCGGTTCTTTCGGTCACGTGCGCTGGTCGCCCGACGGCTCGAAGTTCAGCTTTGTCAGCAGTCGCGGCGATCACGCCTTCATTGGTGTCTTCGACGTCGCGGCACGTACCGTGAAGTTTCTCTCGCCGAGTGTGGATACCGACGGGGAGCAGGTGTGGTCGCCCGATGGAGCACGCATCGCCTTCATGCGCGCGCCGGCGTCGAGCGCGCTCAACATCTTCCGCGCCGAGCGCACCGGGCGTCCGTGGTCCATCATGGTGGCCGATGTGGCGTCTGGAACCGCGCATGAGGCGTGGACCGCCGACGAAGGCGACGGGAGCGTCCCTCGCGAGATCGTCGGTCGCGACCAACTGCTGTGGGGGGACGGGGACCATCTCGTCTTTCCGTGGGAGAAGGACGGATGGACGCACCTCTATTCACTTCCGCTCGCCGGCGGGCGTCCCACGCTCCTCACCCCCGGCGACGGCGAGGTGGAAGACGTCGCGCTCAGTCGCGATCGGCGCGAGGTGATCTACAACAGCAACCAGGGCGACATCGACCGGCGGCACATCTGGCGTGTTCCGGTGCGCGGGGGGGCAGCACAGGCCGTCACGCGCGGTGAGGGGATCGAGTGGGCACCGGCCGAACTGAGCGACGGAACGCTCGCCTTCCTGCGCTCCGACGCTCGCACGCCGGCCCAACCGATGCGAATGGCTGCTGGCGGGAGCGTGCGTCCACTCATCCCCGGCGTGGTCGCCGACTTCCCCTCGGGGCGCCTCGTACAGCCGCAAGCGGTGACCATCACGGCCTCCGACGGCATGAGGATCCCGGCCCAGCTCTTCCTCCCACCCGATGGACGCCCCGGGGCCAAGCATCCGGCGGCGCTCTTCTTTCATGGCGGATCGCGTCGCCAGATGCTCCTCGGCTACAACTACGGCGAGTACTACCACAACGCGTACTCGCTCAACCAGTACCTGGTGAGCCGCGGCTTCGTCGTGCTCTCCGTGAACTACCGGAGCGGGATCGGCTACGGGCTCGCCTTCCGCGAGGCGGAGCGATACGGGGCCGGAGGGGCGAGCGAGTTCAACGATGTGGTGGGGGCAGGGCTGTACCTGCGCAGCCGCCCGGAAGTGGACCCGGCGAAGATCGCGCTATGGGGCGGTTCGTATGGCGGGTTTCTCACCGCGATGGGGCTCGCCCGCGCCCCCGAGCTCTTTGCCACCGGAGTCGACATTCACGGCGTCCACGACTGGAATGTCGGCATCCGGACGTTTGTCCCAAGCTACAACCCACTGGAAAGCCCGGAACGCTCGCGGTTGGCGCTCGAGTCGTCACCCCTCGCCTCGCTCGAACGCTGGCGGGCGCCCGTGCTGGTGATCCATGGAGACGATGATCGCAACGTGTCGTTCGCCGAGACGATAACGCTCGTCGAGCGGCTGCGGGAGCGGAAGGTCGAGGTGGAGCAATTGATCTTCCCCGATGAGGTGCACTCGTTCCTCCGCCACGCCTCGTGGGTGGCGGCGTACCGGGCGGCGGCGGAGTTCCTCGAGCGCCGGCTTCGTTGAGTTGGATGATGGACGGGCGGTGACCGGGCATCATCCTGCACCGCCTGTGCGGCATTTGTAGCCCTATAGTGAGAATGCAGGGAGCGACTTCCCCGGCGCCACCGTCGCGTGGCGTCGGGGATTCCACTGCGGTGTATCCCCGCCCCTTGTCGGACGAATCGCCCTTGCGAGTCGAGCGCAGCGGGCCCATGGTGGACCGCCGCGTGGTTTGCGGCACGCCCCGAATGCGCTGTTCCGCCGGTGAGCACACCTGGCGTGACGATAGCAGGTGCACGGTACATCACTCCAACCGGGAGACGGGCGCAGATGCACGGACCATCCACGCATCCGTGGGTCGAGGGCGAGACCCTCGGCACGCACCTCGAAGAGCGCGGCGTCGACCGCCGCGAATTCCTGACCTTCTGCGGCAAGATGGTCGCGATCCTCGGACTCGCCAACAGCGCGCTCCCGCGCATGGCCGAGGCGCTCCAGTCCATCAAGCGTCCCTCCGTGATCTGGATCCAGTTACAGGAGTGCACCGGCTGCGTCGAGAGCCTCCTCCGGAGCGCCGAGCCCACGGTTGGCGATCTGGTGCTCGATGTCATCTCGCTGGACTATCAGCATACGCTGATGGCGGCGGCGGGGAGCGACCTCGAGCGGGCACTCCAATCGTCAATGGCCGAGAACAAGGGGAAGTACGTCCTGGTGGTGACCGGGTCGATCCCAACGAAGGAAAACGGGATCTATTGCACGATTGGCGGGCGCCCGGCCCAGGAGATCCTCGAGGAGGCGGCAGCGGGAGCTGCCGCGATCCTGGCCGTCGGCGCCTGCGCCTACTGGGGGAGCGTGCAGGCGGCGCGCCCGAACCCGACCGGGGCGGTGGGGGTGCGCGACATCATCAAGAACAAGCCGGTCCTCAACATTCCCGGCTGCCCACCCATCGGCGACGTGATCACCGCGACGATCGCGCACTACCTGACCTTCAACCGGCTCCCCGAAGCCGACGGGGAAGGGCGTCCGCTGTTCGCCTACGGGAAGCGCATCCACGACCAGTGCACGCGTCGCTCGCACTTCGACGCCGGGCAGTTTGTCGAGGTGTTCGACGACGAGGCGGCGCGCAAGGGATGGTGCCTGTACCACGTCGGGTGCAAGGGGCCGGCGACCTTCTCGCCGTGCCCGATCTTCCTCTGGAATACGCGCACGAGCTGGCCGATCGGTGCCGGGCATCCATGTATCGGGTGCACGGAACCGTATTTCTGGGACACGATGCCCCCGTTCTACGATCGCCTGCCGGGCGTCGTGGGCTTCGGGGTGGAGCGTCGCGCCGACATCATCGGGGCTACGCTGGCCGGTGCGGTCACGGCCGGCATCGCGTTGCACGCGACGGCAACGGGGATCTATCAATTGCGTCATCGCCGGCAGGCCGAGGCCGCCGAAGGCGCCGCCACGGCGGCAGCCGCCACGAAGGAGGACTCGAGCAATGGCTAGCACGCGCGTCGTCGTCGATCCCATCTCCCGCATCGAGGGGCACCTGCGGATCGAGGTGCAGGCCGACAACGGGAAGATCGGGAACGCCTGGGCTGCGGCCACGCAGTTCCGCGGGATCGAGCTCATCATGAAGGACCGCGACCCGCGCGACGCCTGGGCATTTACGCAGCGCATTTGCGGCGTGTGCACCGTGGTGCACGCCGTGGCCTCGTGCCGGGCAGTGGAGGACGCGCTGGACATCACCATTCCGCCCAACGCCAACCTCATCCGCAACATCGTCCTTGCGCAGCAGTTCGTGCATGACCATGTCGTGCACTTCTATCACCTGCACGCGCTGGACTGGGTGGACGTGGTGAGCGCGCTGAAGGCCGATCCGGCGGCCTCGGCGAAGATTGCCGCCGCGATCTCCCCATGGCCCAACAACTCGGCCACCTATTTCGGCGAGGTGCAGGAGCGCCTGAAGAAGTTCGTCGGGGCAGGGCAGCTTGGCATTTTCGCCAACGGCTACTGGGGGCACCCGGCGTACAAACTCCCGCCCGAGGTGAACCTGATCGCGGTGGCGCACTATCTCGAGGCGCTCGACTGGCAGCGCGAGATCATCCGTCTGCACGCCATCTTTGGGGGCAAGAATCCGCACCCCAACTTCCTGGTCGGTGGCATGGCGTCGGCGATCAACCTCGAGTCGACGGCGACGATCAACGCCGAGCGGCTGACGGACATTCGCCAGCTCATCACCACCGCGCAGCGCTTCGTGGAGCAGGTGTACTGGCCCGATGTCCTGGCCATCGCCGGCTTCTACAAGGATTGGGCGTCGATCGGCGGCGGGGCGAAGAACTACCTCGCGTGCGGCGAGTTCCCCGACAACGACATCCGTGACGTGAAGTCGCTCTACTTCCCGCGCGGGGTGATCCTCGACCGCGACCTGACCACGGTGCACGAGTACGACCAGGAACTGGTCAAGGAGAACATCTTCTCGAGCTGGTACGAGTACACCGGCGGGAACGAGGCGGCACTCCATCCATATGAGGGGGAGACGTCGCCGAAGTACACGGGACCGCCGACGCCGTGGAAGTTCCTGCAGGAGGAGAAGAAGTACTCGTGGATGAAGGCGCCGCGGTATGACGGGAAGGTGATGGAAGTGGGTCCGTTGGCGCGGATGCTGGTGGCCTATGCCTCGGGGCACGAAGAGGCGAAGGCGATTGTCGGGGAAGCGTTAGGCAAGCTGGGGGTCGGTTCGGCGGCGCTCTTCTCGACGCTGGGGAGGACGGCGGCGCGGGCGGCGGAGACGGTGCTTATCGCCCGGCGGCTGGACGTGTGGTACAACCGCCTGGTGGAGCGCATCAAGAGCGGCGACACCACCACGTTCGTGGGCGACAAGTGGAAGCCGGAGAGCTGGCCGGCGACGGCGCGTGGGTACGGATACCTCGATGCGCCACGGGGCGCCCTCGGGCACTGGGTGCAGATCGCGGGCCCGGCAATCAAGCACTACCAGTGCGTGGTGCCATCCACCTGGAACTGCTCGCCTCGCGACCCGCAGGGGCAGATGGGGCCCTACGAGCAGTCACTGGTGGACAACCATCCGCTGGCCAAGCCCGAGCAACCGCTCGAGATCCTGCGCACGATCCACTCGTTCGACCCCTGCCTCGCCTGCGGCGTGCACGTGATCGACGCGGAGGGGCAGCCGGTCGTGGAGGTGCACGTGCAATGACCGCGACCCCGCAACCCGCCCACGAGCCGAAGAAGTGGCGCCGGCCCCTCGGCATCCAGCTGCGCAGCCAGCTCAGCGCGCCCACGGGCGACTATCGGTGGGTGTACCTGTGGGGGTGGCCGCTGCGCGTCGTGCACTGGGCGTCGGCCGCGGCGATCGTCGTCCTCGTCGTCACCGGACTGTATATCGGTCGACCGTACTTCATCATCAGCGGCGAGGCGAGCAATCACTTCGTGATGGGGTGGATGCGCTTTGTGCACTTTGTCTGTGCCGGGGTGCTGGTGGCCGCGGCGATCCTGCGATTCTATTGGTTCCTGATGGGGAACCGGTACGAGCGCTTCGGCGCACTCTTTCCGGTCAGCCGCAAGCGGCGGTACGACCTGTGGCGCACGCTGCGCGCGTACGCCTTGATCCGCCCGGACGAGGCGCCGAAGTACCTGGGGCACAATCCCCTCCAGCAGGTGGCCGTGACCGGCGTGTACGTGGCACTGCTGGTGATCATCTGCACCGGTTTCGCGATGTACGGCCAGGCCACCCCCGATGGCCTGATCGCCCGCGCCTTCGCGTGGGTGGCGCCGCTCTTGGGCGGGATGCAGGTGGTGCGCTTCGTGCACCACGTCCTCACGTGGTGCATCATCATCTTCATCCCGCTGCACATCTACCTCGCCATTCGGCACGAGCTCCTCGACCATGGGGCGACGGTGTCGTCGATCATCAGCGGCGGCCGCTTCGTAAGCGTGCGGGAGCACTTCGAGGATGCCTAACGAGCGCGGCGCGACGGTCGTGATCGGGCTCGGCAACCCGATCATGGGCGATGATGGGCTGGGGCTGGCGGCACTCGACGTGCTCCGTGCACGGTGCCCTCCCGCTCCCGGCGTCGAGTTCGTCGACGGCGGGACTTGGGGACTTGCGCTCCTCCCGGTCGTCGAACGCGCCGAACGACTCCTCCTCCTCGACGCCATCACCTGCGGCAAGGAACCGGGGACCGTCGTGACGCTGCACGGCGACCTGATCCCCGCGTACATGATGACCAAGGTGTCGCCGCACCAGGTGGACATGCGGGAGGTGTTGGCGCTGGCGGCCTTGCGCGGCGCGTCGCCGACCGAAGTGGTTGCCATTGGCGCGCAGCCGGCCGTCGTCGACCTCGTTGGAAATCTCTCACCTGAAGTTGCTGCTGCGGTGGAAACGGTTGCGGTGCGCGCGATGGCCCAGCTCGAGGCGTGGTCTTTATAAATCGTTGACGCCTGATTGGCCGGAGCCTATCGTAGCTCGCTCGGGTCTCGCCGCTCGACTCGAGCAGGTGCCACGCCTACGCCACCACAGGCGTCCGGTCCTTCTCCCTCGCTGATCTCCCGGCGACTAGAGCGGTGCCCCGGTTCTCAACCCCCAATCACCAGGAGTCCCCAGAATGAGTACTCTCTCGTTCGGACGATCCCTGCGATCCCTCGGCATGTTGCTGGTCTTTGGAGCCAGCACCCTCGCCGCCCAAGGGACTCAGGGAAGCATCAGCGTCCGCGTGACGGAGGCAGCTGGCGGGAAGCCCCTCGATCAGGCGCAAGTCGTGATCGTCGGGACGACGCTGGGCGGTCTCACCAACGCCGAAGGGCGTTACACGTTTCGCGGCGTCAACGCCGGCACCGTGCAGGTGCGCGTGCTGCGCGTCGGCTTTTCGGAACAGAAGAAGGGCGTGACCGTCACGGCCGGCCAGACCGCCGAGGTCGAGTTTGCCCTGACGGAGGTGGCGCTGACGCTTGCCCCGGTCGTCACAACGGCGACGGGGACGCAGCGACGCCAGGAGATCGGCAACGCGACCGCCAACATCTCCGTGTCCGACGTGGTGGCGTCGGCTCCGGTGTCGAGCCTTGGGGACATCCTCAATGCGCGCGCGCCGGGCGTCCAGGTGGCCACGGGGACCCAGACCGGGACCGGGTCGCGCATTCGCGTGCGCGGCATGAACTCGATCTCGCTCAACAACGAACCCATCTGGATCATCGACGGCGTCCGCATGACGTCGAACAATGGCTCGTTCTCGACGGCGACCGGCAATGGCGCGTCGGCCAACACCGGCGGCAACAACGCCAGCCGCGTGGGCGACCTCAACCCCGAGGAGATCGAGAGCATCGAGATCGTGAAGGGACCGTCGGCGGCGACGCTGTATGGCACCGACGCGGCCAACGGCGTGATCCTGGTGACCACCAAGCGTGGGCGCGCCGGGGCGGCGCAGTGGAACCTCTATGGCGAGGGCGGCCTCATCGAGGATCGCAACGACTATCCCTGGGCGTACACGCTGTTCGGCACCCGAACCGACGGTGTGACCCCGACGGCCCCCAGCTTCTGCAACCTGCAGCGCGTGGGGACGGGGCTCTGCCGCATCGACTCGATCGGCGCCCTCAACATCTTCAAGGAAAGCGACCTGACCCCGGTGGGCCGGGGGAATCGTCGCCAGGGGGGCGCGCAAGTCTCCGGTGGCACGGAGACGCTGCGCTACTTCATGTCGGCCGAGAACGAGAACGAAGTCGGTGTCCTCTCGCTCCCGCAGTTCGAGCGTGATCGCTTCAAGGCCAACAATATTCCGTTGCACGATTGGACCGACCGCCCGAACGTCCTCGACCGCAACTCGCTACGCGTGAACCTCAACGCGGCGGTAAGCCCGAAGCTCGACCTCTCGGCCCAGACCAACTTCATCGACCTCACCCAGCGCTACTCGCTCGAGTCGAACTCGACAGCGGGGCTCGGGTCGCACGTCTTCGGTGGCCCGGGCTACCGGAACAACGGGACGGTCTCGGGGCTCGGCACGCCGCTCAATGGCTACCGCGCCTGGACGCCCGGCTACATGTGGCAGGAGAAGACCGAGCAGAACATCTCTCGGTTCATCTGGAGTTCGCGCGCCGACTGGCGCCCGACGTCGTGGTTGCAGAACCGCGCCACCGTCGGACAGGACTTCACCATGCGCTCCGACGAGAACCTCCTCCTGCGCGGCGAAGGACCGCCGCTCACCGCCAATACGCGCCTGGGTTCGCGCGGTGTGAGCCGGGTGAACATCAACAACTTCACCGTCGACCTCGGGAGCACCGCCACCTTCAACCCGATGGAGTGGATGAACCTGAAGACGACGGTGGGTGCGCAGTACATCAACTACCGTTTCTCGCAGGCTCAGTCCGGCGGCTCGCAGCTCTCCCCGGGGGCGCAGACGGTGCAGTCGGGGGCACAGCCATCGGTGTTCGAGGGGACGACGCTGCAGAAGACCTTTGGTATCTTCGTCGAGCAAGGGGTCGCCCTGCGCGACAAGCTGTTCCTGGCCGCGGCGGTCCGTTCCGACCAGAACTCGGCGTTCGGCACGGAGTTCCAACGCGTCTTCTACCCGAAGTTCAGCGCCTCCTGGCTCATCTCCGAGGAGTCGTTCTGGAAGGCGCCGTCGTGGATGAATACGATGCGCTTTCGCATGGCGTACGGGCAGTCGGGCGTGCAGCCCGGGCCGAACGACGCGCTCCGCTTCTACACGGCGAGCACGACGAACATCGCCACTGTCGACCAGCCTACGGTCACCTTCGCATCGCTCGGAAACCCGAGCTTGAAGCCGGAGCGCTCCGCCGAATTGGAAGGGGGGTTCGAGACGCAGCTTCTCAACTCGCGCCTGACGCTCGACGTCACCTACTACAACAAGAAGACGCAGGACGCGCTCATCCAACGCATCGTCCCGCCGTCGTATGGCACGGTGACTCGGCAGCTCACAAACCTTGGCGCGGTGCGCAACAAGGGATGGGAGTTCCAGGTGAACGCTCTCCCGCTCGACAAGAAGTGGCTGGCGTGGGACCTCAACATCTCGGCGTCGCTCAACGACAACTCGGTCGAGAGCCTGGGGAACACCCCGCCGCAGATCGGCACCGTCTCCCGCGTCGTCGAAGGGTACCCGATCGGCGGACTGTGGGCCAAGCCGATCACGGGATGGGAGGACAAGAACAAGGACGGCATCCTCACGTACTGGGCCGACCCGACCAAGAACGAGATCTTCGTCGGCGACTCGGCGATCTTCCGCGGATATTCCACGCCGCGCTACATCGCGACGCTCATCTCGGGCTTCGACCTCATGAACCGCCGGTTGCGCCTGCAGACGCTGTTCGACTACCGCGGCGGCAACAAGTGGTACAACGATACGGAACGCCTGCGCTGCCAGCGGCCCAATTGCGGCGGACGCAACAACCCGAAGGCGCCGTTCGACCTGCAGGCGGCGAACGTCGCCCGCCTCGAGATGCCGGTCCAGACGCTTGACGGCTACTTCCAGTCGGGCGCCTTCGTTCGCCTGCGCGAGGCGTCGGTGCAGTACACGCTGTCGCCCAGCATTGCCCAGCGTCTCCTGCGCGCCCGTACCGCCTCGGTGGTCGTCAGCGGCCGCAACCTCGCGTTGTGGACCAACTACCCGGGGACCGACCCGGAGACGGCGTTCAACCTGACGAGCGGTACCGACGTCCCGGCCGATTTCCAGACCATCGCCCCGCCGTCGTACTTCATCTTCCGTATCAACCTTGGCTACTAACCCCTTCGGAGCCTACATGCGCACTGCATATATCCTGCGCCCCCGCTCCTTCGGGAGGCGCGCGGCCCTGGCCCTGACGCTCATGGCGGCGACGGCATGCTCCAGCGTGACCGATTCGCTTCTCGAGGCGACGGACCCGGACATCATCAACCCAGGCGACCTCAAGTCGTCGGAGGGGGCCATTGGCCTCACCAATGGCGCCCTGGCCAGCTTCCGCGACATCACCGCGGGGTTCGAGAGCACCTGGCTGTTCGGCGGCCTGCTCGCCGACGAATGGTCCACGTCCTCGACCTTTCCGCAAAACGACCAGACCGACCAGCGTCGCATCGAGGAGAACAACTCGCAGGTCACCGCGATGCTGTATCGCCTCTATCGCTCGCGCATTCGCGCGACCGAAGCCATTCGCGCGCTCGCCGAGTACCGTCCCGACGACCGCGTACGGCGCGCCGAGATGTACTTCGCGCGTGGCTTCACCGAGATGCAGCTGGCCCAGGACTTCTGCAACGGCATCCCGCTGAGCGAGTTGAACGACGGCGTCGCCACCGATGGCACACCCCTCAGCGGCCAGGAAGTCTTCACGAAGGCGGTGGCGTCGTACGACAGCGCGCTCGCCTTCGCCAACGGGACCGACGCCGCGAGCGTCGCGCTGGCGCGTGCCGCCCGTATCGGCAAGGCGCGGGCCCAGCTGGGGCTTAACCTGATCGCCGAGGCCGCGACCACGGTGTCGGCTGTCCCGACGATCCCGACGTCGTTCGCGTACCAGCAGACGTTCTCCCTCACCACCGGGTCGAACACGATCTGGGGGCAGGGATTCTCTGCG
>DAIESF010000239.1 GCA_027346425.1 Gemmatimonadota bacterium
TACTTGATGAAGAGGTAGGTGGAGCCCCACAGGACGTACACCGCGAGGAAGGCGGCGACCACGGATGAGGATGGCATCGCCCTCAGTCTAGCGTGGCCGTCGCGACGATGCGACGGACGACGTCCTGCCGCTGGACGGACCGGCGGCGGGCGCGGCGCTCGTTCATGGGAAACGCCTAACACTGAGCGGTGCGCGGGTGCCCACGCGTGACACGTGGACACCCGCACAGTGGCAGCGCTCCCGTCAGACAGTGCCTGGCGGCGCTACGGGCCCGTTGCCGGGGCGGTCGCACGCCGTGCGCCGACGGCCCATCCCGAGAGCAAGAGGGCGACCACGATCAGGTACTGCTGCACGTCGGTCGGCGAGAGGACGGCAATGCTCATGGCGAGCGTATATGCCGCCCATCGCAGCTCGGCGTTGATCGGCCACCGGCGCGCGCGTTGCCCCTGCACCCCCTTGGCCAGAAAGATGGCCGCCAGCAGGAACCCGGCGCCGGCGAGCACGATCTCCACAACGGGCGAGACGGTGAACCGGGCCGGGGCCAGCCAGAGGGCGATGGCTGGAATCGCCAGCGCGGCAACGTATCCGATGGCGATGCGCAACGTCCTTGTCTTCACGGATCGATCCTCCCGGAACGGGGCACTAGTAAGCGACAGCGAACTGGCCACATGTCAAGTCGGAGGGCGCTGTCTGGCAATAGGCCGCCAACTCAGCCAGCGCCTGTTGTACCTCGGGCGGCATGTCGGCCCAGCTCAGCGGTTCATCGCCGTAGTACACGACGTCCCCGGAGACGAGTTGCGGTGACTGTTGCTGGGCGTCACGCAACCGCATTTCGCCGACACACTTGGCGAGCATCCCGTACGCTGCGAGCAGGCCGTGGGCGTAGGTGGCGACCTTCAACTTCTCGATGGGTCCCGACGCGGGGTGCAGTGCGATGGTGAGGGCGAGGCCGGCTCCCGTGACGCCCAGCCACTGCCCGGCACACTCGGTGAAGTAGAACTTCTTGGTCGACTGCGCGTGGGCGACGCTGGGGAGGAGCGTCTTCTGAGCGACGAAGGCGAAGGCATCGAGAATGCTGTTCGAGGCATCGGCGAGGAGCGCCGAGGCGGAACGCTCCCCTGCGGCGGAAACGTCGCGACGTCCGTTGACGCGGGTGATCACGGCGCCTGTCGGGCGCCCGTCGCGCCACGTGCTGACCACGCTCTCCGTCAGCTGCCACGTGCCGCCCACCATTTCCCAGGCGAAACGCGCGGTGTGGACCGCCTTGCCGTCCTCGAAATAGACGACGCGCTGGGCCGGTCCCCCCGTGGGGCCGTGCAGGAAGGCGACGGTGTATTCATGCCCGTTGGCAACAAAGCGGGAAGCGTACGCCTCGTTCGGGCGCCCGCGGGTGAGGGAGTGGCCGGCGCGAAGCGCCAGGATTGGCGGCGCCGCCATCGCGCCGTACTCGGCGTCGTCGCTTGCCAGCACCACGGGCGACACCGACTGCATCCCGGCGAACTGGGCCAGCCGGGACGGGGCGAGGACGCCGTCGTTCGCGGTGGCTGTCGCGCTCCAGGGCTCGTCGCGAGAGACCACCTCCATGCCACCGGGCTTCATGACGACGATCGACATCGTCCCGGTGACCTGCCGCGAGGAGCCATCCTGGAGAGAAGGGTGCGAACGGGTGACATCGTCGGTGCCGCACGCGGCGACAAGGAGGGATAGCGCTGCCGCGGCGATCGCGCGGGGGCGCAGGGTATGGCAGTTCATGTGCGTACTCCGGATTCAAAGAGGTGGGACAGCGCACGGAGACCGGCCGCCAGGGCGGCCCGTCATGGTCCCGCGCGTGCATCCCAGCGCTGCAGTGAAGGCGCTACGGGGCCCGCGGTACGACGCCTCGCTCGATCGCGCACGTCGCCGGTGAGGGATCGGGCGACACGCGGCGAGGCTTCCCTCCGGTTCCGTCCGACGGAGGTGCGAGGCCAACTTACGGGACGCCGTCACGTGCGCGTCACGTCACCCAGGCCAAACCGGGCCCAGCCGGACGCAGGAGCGAGCGATGCCAGACCCCGACGCCGGACTCGACCCCGAACTCCCCGCCCTCCTCACTCGCGGGGTGGAGGCAGGCATCATCTCCGAGGAGCAGCGCGCGCGCCTCCTCGCAATCGCCGCTCCGGCCGCTGCGCGCCCGGCGGCGCAAGGCGCTGAGCGTCCGATCGGCTTCAACGTCGTCACCGTGGCCTATGGACTCGGCGCGCTGCTCGTTGTCTTTGCGTCCGGCTGGTTCCTGGTCGATCAGTGGTCGAGGCTGGGAGAGTGGGGTGTGTTGGCGGTGGTCGCGGCCTACGCCGGGGTGCTCGTGCTCGCGGCTCACTGGCTCGCGCGCCATCGCTTTCCCTTGGCGGCCGACCTCGCTACCATGCTCGCGGTCAGCCTGACGCCGCTGGTCGCGTGGGCAGTCTTGTCGCTGACGGGGCGATGGCCGACGATCTCGCCCCCCGGTCCGCTCCTGCACAACACCATCTGGATGGCGTGGCAGTGGGTGATCGTCGACCTGTCGCTCCTGCTGGTCGCCCTCCTGGTCGTGCGGCGGCGACGCATCGTCACGCTCACGTGGCCGATTGCCGTCGCCCTGTGGGCCACGTGGTTCCACGTCGGCCAGCTGCTGCTCGGTGACGACGGACCGATCGGCTTCGACCGTTGGCTGCTGCTGGCCAACGGGTGTGCGCTTCTCTTCGTGGCGGAACGGGTGGAGCGCTGGCAGCGTCGCGCCGCGACCGATGCGGGCGTTGCTGCTGGCGGTGACGCGAGCGCGCGCACCGTCGGCCGCGACTTCGCCAACGCCTTCTGGGTGACGGGACTCGTGGCCACGGCCGTCGCGTACATGGTCATCTGGTCCCGGGCCGACGAGCCCTGGCAACACCTCCTTCCGCTCTTCTCCCTCGGGCTCGTCGCGCTCTCGCTCTACCTCCGCCGGCGCGTGGTCCTCCTCGTCGGCGTGGCCGGGATCCTGGGGTATCTCGCCTTCCTCGCCGAGGATGTGTTCAAGGACTACGTCTCCTTCCCGATTCTCCTGGCCGGCTTCGGGGTCCTCCTGATCCTGGCCACGGTCTGGACGCAGACGCGATTCCCGGCGCTGGTGGAACGGATCGACGCGAGCCGGGGTGACGACGAGCGCTCGCTCCCATGGAGCCCCGTGATGGCGGCGCTCCCCACGCTCTTCGCCCTCTCCATGGCCGTCCTGGCCTTTGCCGATGCCGGCGAGGAGCGGGTGCAGCGTTATTTCCGCGAGCGCCTGCAGCTATTGCGGCTGCACAGCGGCTCCATGAGCCCGGAGCGCCGCCTCAAGGGACGTGCCGCGCCCCCGCCCCCGGCTGACGCGCCCGCTGTCCCTTCCCCCGGAAACCTTCGCACGGACTCCTCGTAGAAGTCAGCATCGCCCTCGTCCCATCGGAGTCTGTCGCATGCTCGTCGCCCTTACGCTCGCGCTCGCCCTCCAGCAGGTCACCGTTCGCGCCGGGAGCCCGAGCGAGCACGCCCAGAGCGACAGCGTTCGGCGAAAGGCGATGCGCGATTCGATCCGGTACGAGGCGGTCATGCGGCGTCGCGAGCCTGAGGCACGCGTCCCGCGGCGCATTCCGCTAACCCCTGAACTGGAGCGCAGCGCCTTCCTCGACACGGCGGCTCGCACCCTCCTCCTGCGCGCGCGCGACGCCCGCATGCGGCAGGACTCGGCGCTCCTCAGCTACGACGCAGGTGCGTACCAACGGCTTTCGGTCGGGATGGGCTTCCGCGCCAT
Organism: Gemmatimonadota bacterium; assembly: GCA_027346425.1. GTDB lineage: Bacteria > Gemmatimonadota > Gemmatimonadetes > Gemmatimonadales > Gemmatimonadaceae > SCN-70-22. The sequence continues at coordinate 3,782 of DAIESF010000239.1, forward strand.
CGGACGCGACCGGTTGCTCTTTCGCACCGAGAACGCATCGCGCGTCCGGTGGTGGCGCGGGGGAGGGGTCCACATCGACCTCAAGGGAGCACGCTCGGACTTTCCGTCGGTCAAGGATGGCGAGGTGGACATGGACGAGGCCTCGCCGGTCCCCTACTACCCGGGGCGGGAGGAACTGTGGATCGGGTCGGGGAAGGCGCGCGCCGAGGTGGACGAGCGCGAGCTCATCCATCCCATCGCGTTAGGCGCGGAGGCCTACTACCGCTACGCCACGGGGGATTCGCTGACCATCACGCTCCCCGACGGGCGTGCCATCCGCCTGCGTGAACTGCGCATCGAGCCGCGACGTCCCGAGTGGAAGCTGTCGGTGGGGTCGTTCTGGTTCGACGCCGACCGGGGGCAGCTGGTGCGCGCCGCGTACCGCCTCGCGGCACCGCTCGACATCTGGGGGATCGTCGACGAGGAGACCAAGCGCGAGCGCGAGGAGGCGCGCGCGCGCGGCGAGAAGGGGGATCCCGACGACGACGTCCCCGGGTGGGTGAAGGGGATGATGTCGCCGATGGAGGCGCAGCTCGAGGCGGTGACGATCGAGTACGGCCTGTACGGGGGGCGGTTCTGGTTGCCGCGCGCGCAGTACGCCGAGGGGTGGGCGCGGGCCTCGTTCATGCGCATCCCGTTCAAGATGGAGGAGGGATTCAAGTATGCGAGCGTGAACGGCACGGACTCGATGCCGCCGGTCCCGGCGATCCTGTCGCTCCGAGCGCTGCGCGATTCGCTCTTTGCCGGCGACACCACGCGCTGGAGCAATCTCACCGCCGACCAGCGTCGCGAGCGGATCAGGAAGCTCGCGCAGGCCGATTCGTCGCGGCAGGCGACGCTGGCCAGGCTGCGCACCAGCGAGTGCGCCACCTCCAGCTACTTTTCGCGCGTCGAATCGCGCAACGACGGCGCGCTGACGGCGGTGGTGCGGGTCCCGTGCGACAGCACCGTCCTTGCCACGTCCAAGGAGCTCCCCGCGTCGATCTACGAGCCGGGGGAGCAGCTGTTCGGTGCCGGGGAGCGCGATGAGCTGCTCAAGGCACTCGACTTCTCGTTGCAGCCGGTGTGGGCGCCGATGCCCGTCAAGCTCGGCTACGGCCTCTCCCTCATGCGCTACAATCGCGTCGAGGGGCTCTCGGCGGGTGTATCGGCGAGCCAGGCGCTGGGGCGCGGATATACCTGGGATGCTGCCGCTCGCATCG
>DAIESF010000051.1 GCA_027346425.1 Gemmatimonadota bacterium
ATCATGGACGTTCCAGGTGGGAAGATCTTCATGGCGAAGGATCCGCAGGGGGGATTCTTCGCCGCGCATGCAATCAGCATGTAGTGTGGCGACGGCGTCGCGCCGGCGAACCGAGCGCGGTGTGACGGTTGCGCCCTGAGCGCAGGGCGGCGCACGACCGGGGGGCGAGCGGGGATGTTGCTTTGCGCCCCTTCGAACGGTCTGTTGAATGGCAGAGCCTGCCCAGCGCCGCAACTCCCTACGCGGCAATGGGTAAGGAGAAGATCGGCGATACGGCGAGGCGGACGATGGGACGGGGCGCCGAGTTACCGCGACTGACACCAGCACCTCACGCATGACCGACTTCATGGCGACGGGCGAATCACACCGTCGCACCCCGCCGATGAATCGGCGCGTGGTCGATCGCCAGACCCCGCGCGAGCTGTCTGCCATCGGGCACGGCGGGAAGTACCGCGTCTGCGTGATAGTCGGGACGCGCCCCGAGGCGATCAAGATGGCGCCGGTGATCCTCGAGCTGGCACAGCATCGCCATGTGATCGACACGATGGTGGTCACCACGGCGCAGCATCGCGAGATGCTATCACAGGCGCTCGATGCCTTCGGGATCAAGCCGCATGTGGACCTCGGGCTGATGTCCGCGAAACAGGCGCTGGCCGATTTCACCGCCCGGGCGATGCTCGCGCTTTCGTCGTGCTTCGCCGAGACGCGTCCCGACCTGGTGTTGGTGCAAGGCGACACGACAACGGTGCTGTGCGCCGCACTGGCCGCGCACTATCTGGGGATCCCGGTGGGGCATGTGGAAGCGGGGCTGCGCTCGGGAAACCTGCGCAACCCGTTCCCCGAGGAGCTCAACCGGCGACTGGCGTCGGTCGTGGCCGACCTGCACTTCGCCCCGACCGAGACGGCGCGCGAGAACCTCCTGCGCGAGGGGATCCCCGACGATCGCATCGTGGTCACGGGGAACACCATCGTCGACGCCCTCCGGCGGATGCCGCGCAAGGCGTCGTTTGACGATCCGCGCCTCAATGCCCTGCCCTGGGAGAAGCGCCGCTTCGTCCTGTGCACGGTGCACCGCCGGGAGAACCTGGGGGAGCCGCTGGCCAACATCTGCCGCGCGCTGGGCGAGTTGGCGTCGATGCACACCGACACGCACTTTGTCTTCCCGGTGCACCTGAACCCGCACGTGCGCGACGTGGTCTTCGACGAGTTGTCGGGGATGCCTCGCGTGGAGCTCCTGGACCCGTTAGGCTATGCGGACCTGCTCGAGCTGCTGCGGCGCTCGGAGTTCGCGATGACCGATTCAGGGGGGATCCAGGAAGAGTGTCCGTCACTCGGAAAGCCGGTCCTGATCCTGCGCAAGAACACCGAGCGCCCGGAGGTGGTGGCGTCGGGGTTCGGGCGCGTGGTGGGGACGGAAACGCTCTCCATCGTCGACTCGGCGACGCTGCTCCTGGACGACGTGCGCGAGATCGAGAAGATGACGGCGGGAGAGAACCCGTTCGGCGACGGGATGGCAGCGCCGCGCATCGTGCAGACGATCATGCGACGCGCGCCGAAGCACGCCGGCGGACTCCCGGTCCCCGAGGGACCGGCGCTCCTCCCGACTCGGCGGGCCGTCGAGCCATGACCCTGAGACGCGGCCGCGAAACCGGGCGGCTGCGTGCCGCCGCCGCGACCGTCCGGTTCGCCTTGGCCGGCGTGCTGGCGTTAGGCGCGTCGGGGGTGGGGGCGCGGGTGGCGTTGGCACAAGATGTCTCGCGCCCGTCGCTTGACCGGCGCGTCGACCTCTACGTCGACCAGCACCAGGTCTCGGGGGGATTTGGCGACTGGAAGGGGGTCGGTGTGCGGCTCTCCATTCCCGCGGGGACGCGTGACACCTGGTACGCAGAAGCGCTCCAGCGTTCCGCCTTCGGCGACGCCGGGACCTACATCAGCCTCGGTAACCAGCACGTCTGGAGCGAGCGCTGGTACTCCTACATCGCGGTGGCGGGCGGTTCGGGAGACTTCGTCCTCCCCGACCTGCGCGTCGACGCCTCGTTGTCGCACAAGTGGGGTGCGCGCCAGGCGCTGGTCACGACACTCGGCACCACGCTCATCGACGCCAAGCTCGGCTATCGCGATGCGGGGGCTTTTGGGGCGCTGACCGCTTACCTCTCGCCAGTGGCGGTCGCCGAAGTGGGGGTGCGCGCGACGCGAAGCACTCCGGGAGACGTGGACGCGGCGCGGGGCAATGGTGCCCTGACGTTAGGCCGGCTGGGGAAGGCCGTCGTGGTGCTGCGCGGTTCGTCGGGGCGCGAGGGCTACCAGCTCCTCGGCACGAACGCGGCCGTGCGGCGATTCACCAGCCACGAAGGGGCCGTGTCGTGGCGCCAGTGGTTGGGGAGCGGGGGCGGTCTCTTCCTGCAGGGCGAGCACTATCGCAATCCGTACTACCGGCGCACGGGGGTGACCATTGGCGTCTTCGCGCACTGGTAAGACCCCCCGCGAGCTGGCGGCGCTCCCGCCTACGGAAGGACGTGCGCGCATCCTGGGCGAGCTGCGCGTGCGCGGCTCGCGCGGCGGGGTGATTGGCGAGCATCGTGCCATGGTGAGCGGACGGCTCACGCCGTCGCGCATCCTCAGCATGGCGATCGTTCCGCTCCTGCTCTCGGCGCTCGTCGCCCTCGCCTTCCGCCCGCTGGGCGCACTGTGGCGGATCATGCTCGAGCGGCTCGTCCCATGGCTCGGGCTCCCTGGCGATATCGGCGTGGCCACCGAGTCGATCGGGGCGATGCTCTCGTTCCAGGTTCCGCATGTCACCACGCCGGCGCCGCTTCCAGGGGTCTGGCACTTCTGGGCAGTGGGGGGGATCTGCGCCTTGGTGCTGGCGGTGTCGCTGCTCCTGCCCACGCGCTTCCTCCCGCTGCGCTACTACCTGCGGTTCTCCATCCTGGTGCAGCTCACCAGCGTGCTCTACTTCGCATGGCGCCCGGACTCGTTCCCGTATGCGCTCCCGGAGTACACGCTCGGCTTCATGCAGGCGGGGTGTGCGGTCCTTTTCCTCATTCCTCTCGTCCTCGGCCTCACCTACTTCCCGTTCGACATCGCGCTCTGGCGCAAGGTGCTGCTGACGGCGATGACGGTGGGGCACATCGCGGTCCTCCTCCCGTTGCAGGTGTTGCTGCACAGCTACCTGGTGCATCACCTGTCGCTCCTCGTCCTCCCCACGATGTTCTTCCTGTGGGGGCTCCTGCTGGAAGTCTTCGTCTTCGTCGCGTTCTACGGCTGGGGGATGAGTTGGCCCGACGCGTCGCGACGCCCGCCGGCACTGGGTGGTGAACGGCGATCGCGGAAGGGGGCGACGGCGCAATGATCATCCAGGTCCTCATCGTCCTGCTCTGGTGCGTTGTGGGCGTCCTCGTGGTGTACACGGCGCGTCACTACATCTTCACCTTCAACCGCCTCTTCGGGCGACAGCGCCAGCCGTACGTCGACATCACGGTCGCCCAGTGGCCGCCGGTGACGGTCTTCATCCCGTGCCATAACGAGGCACAGGTGATTCACGGTTCGCTGGACGCGCTCCTCGCCGCCGACTATCCGCACGACCGTCTCACGGTCATCCCGATCGACGACCGGTCGACCGACTCGACCGGGGACATCCTGC
>DAIESF010000067.1 GCA_027346425.1 Gemmatimonadota bacterium
CCGCGAGTTCTGCGAGCATTGGGCGCACGAGGCGTCGATCCTCCCCGCCGAGCACTGGGCGTTGCTGCGGCATCGCATGGAGCCAAACGAGCGAAAGACGAAAGCGCTGGGCGAGTTTCTTGCCGAGCATCCAGCCTATGCTGCGGAAGTGCTCGAGCTGGTGCGGACGCGCGGGGCGCTGGTGGCACGGGAGGTTCCCGAGCCCGATGGCACCCGTGGTCGGTCGGAAGGGTGGTGGGGGTGGACGATGGCGAAGTGCGTGCTGGAAGGGCTCCTCGCCCACGGCACCTTGGCGGTGGCCGGGCGTCGCGCGGCCGGCTTCGCGCGCGCGTACGACCTGGCCGAGCGGGTCATCCCGGAAGCGCACCGCACGCGCGAGATGACGCGCGCCGAGGCGCAGCGTGAGCTGGTTCGACGCTCGGTGCAAGCGCTCGGCGTGGGGACTGCCCGTGACATCGCCGATTACTATCGCCTCCCCGTGAAGGACACCACGGCGTGCATTGTCGCGCTCGAGCGGGAGGGTGCGTTGCAGCGAGCCGCGGTGGAGGGCTGGCGCGAACCGGCGTGGCTCCTCGCCGGCGCCCGCTTCCCCCGCCAGGTGCACGGAGCGGCACTCCTCTCCCCCTTCGATCCGCTGGTCTGGTTCCGCCCGCGTGCCGAGCGTCTGTTCGGCTTCGAATACCGCCTGGAGATCTACACGCCGGCACCGAAGCGCCGGTGGGGGTATTACGTCTTCCCGTTCCTGCTCGGCGATCGCATCGTGGCGCGGGTCGATCTCAAGGCCGACCGGAGCGCCGGGGCGCTGCGCGTGCTGGCGGCGCACGTGGAGGAACACGCCGACCCGTTCGCGGTGAGCGAGGCGCTGGCGACCGAGTTGCAGCTGATGGCCACCTGGCTGTCCCTCGAGGCGCTGCAGGTTGGAGGACGGGGGGCGCTGGCGCGTCCCCTCGCGTCGGTCATCCGCGCCGGGCGCGGGCGAGGGCGCTGACGAGCGCCTCCCCGGTCACCGGCTTGGCGATGTGGTCGTCCATGCCCACGTCGATGCAGGCCGAGCGATCGTCGGCCATCGCATTCGCCGTGAGTGCCACGATGGGGATGTGTGTCCCGTCGCCTTCGGCGGCCCTGATCAGTCGCGTCGCCTCGAAGCCGTCCATTTCCGGCATCTGGCAGTCCATGAGAATCAGGTCGTACGAGCCCTCGCTCCAGCGGCGCACCGCTTCGCGTCCATCGGCGGCGACGTCTACCGTGCATCCCAGGTGTGCGAGGAGCGACACGGCGACGACCTGGTTGATCGCGTTGTCCTCGGCGACCAGCACGCGCACACTGCGCGATTCGCACGCGCGAGGCGGGACAGTTGCTACCCCGCCGTCGAGTGGCGCAAGGCGCGGGAGCGAGATGGGGGTGAGAGCGCTTCGCCCCTTCGACGGCGCCGCTGGGAGGGGGAGGGCGACGGAAAACGATGAGCCCTCGCCCAACGTACTGCTGACGGTGAGGGACCCGCCCATCATCTCGGCCAGTCGCCGCGAGATCACCAGTCCGAGTCCAGTGCCGCCATGCTTACGCGTGGTAGAGCCATCGCCTTGCGTGAAGGGGAGAAAGAGGCGTGCAAGCGCCTGTGGCGCGATCCCGATCCCCGTGTCATCAACGTTGAGGCGAATGACGGGCTCCTTCGATTCGTCGCTCGCGGCCGCGGTGATGCGCACGTAGCCGCGGTCGGTGAACTTGATGGCATTGCCGACCAGGTTGAGGAGCACCTGCCGGATGCGCCCGGCGTCTCCCATTACCACCCGCGGGCAGCGCGGATCTACTTCGACCGAGAGGATGAGCCCCACCACGTCGGCCGCCGCGGCGAGCGTCTCGCGCACCTCCTCCAGGAGGGCGGGGAGGTCGAAGGGTTGCGACTCGATGCTGAGCTTTCCGGCCTCGATCTTGGAGAAGTCGAGGACGTCGTTGATGATGCGCAGCAGCGACTCGCCCGACTTGCGGAGCATGTTCACGCGCGCGGCCTGCTCGGCGGTGAGCGGGGTGTGCGTCAGGAGCTGCGCCATTCCCAGCACGCCATTCATTGGCGTGCGGAGTTCGTGGCTCATGGTGGCCAGGAACTCGCTCTTGGCCCGTGCGCCCTGCTCGGCGCGGTCACGGGCGACCGCCAGCTGCTCGGCCTGCTCCTGCAGCGCGCTGTGCGCCGACTCGAGTTCCTCGACATGTCGGCGCAGCCGACGCTCCGCCTCGATGCGATTGCTGATGTCGCGTACCACGCCTCCGAAGAGCGTCCGTCCCGGCAGGGAGATCTCGGCGATGACCAGCTCCATCGGGAATTCCGCCCCATCGGTTCGCTGCCCCTGAAGCTCACGGCGGGCGCCTAACGTAGGCGCCTGGTGTTCCGCACCGGCCATGCGCCGCAACTCGTCACGCGAGAAGGCCGGCACGAACGTGGCGAACGCCTTCCCGTCCAGCGCACCGGACGCGGCGCCGAACATGCGTTCGGCGGCGGGGTTAGCCGACGAGATCATTCCGGCATCGTCGATGGTGACGACGCCATCGGCCATCGTTGTGAGGATCGGATGAGCGCGCGCGTCGAGTGACACGCGTCGCGCGTGTGCCATAGCCCGGCCGCGGCCGGCGAACCTGGTGGCCAGGCAGACGACGGCGAGCAGCACGATGACAGCCAGGGCTACGGCGAACGCTCCGCTGGAGGGCGCAAAGATGCCATGTTCGGGGCTGTCAGCCAGGAGTCGCCACACGACGGTGCCGAAAGGCTCGAGGGAGATGGAGACGGCCGTTCCGCTCTCGGTGAAGGGTGACCGTCTCTTCCAGTATCGGCACCAGCCGACGACCGCCCGCACAAACGGAACGAGAAGAATTGGACCCTTCCAACCGGGAGTGGCCGGTGGCGCTCCTGGGGAGCGGGCCTAACGCTCGTCGCCCAGGAGGTCGACCAGCGACAGGGCGATGACCTGGGTGGCGCGCACCAGCTCGTCGATGTCGCACCATTCGTCGGGTTGGTGCGAGAGCTCGAGGCGTCCCGGGCCGTAGGCCACGCAGTGGGAAATCCCGCCGATGCGCGTGACGTGCTTGTGGTCGTACGTCCCCGGCGAGGCGACGATGGCGGCTTCGCGACCGACCACGTCGGCAATGCTGCGCGACAGCGACGCCACCAGCGGCGATCCGTCGGGAGTTCGCACGGGGGGGATGATCATGAGGTCACGCAGCGCAAAGCGCGCCTCGGGGATCCGCAGCTGCAAGTCGCCCAGCAGGTCGACCACCTCGCTCCTGACGTCGTCGAACGCCTCCTCTTCCAGGTAGCGCCGGTCGAAGACGGCCGCACACGTGTCGGCGACACACGGCGACTGCACGACGTGACCCGCCTGGCCGCCGGTGATGCTGTTGATGTTGAGGGTGGCATGGCGCGCCCCGGGAGGGACGACCGGCATCGCCGTTATCCGGCGAGCGATGGCTGGCTGCAATCGCTCGCGGATGTCGTGCAACAGCTCTCCCATGTGCTCGATGGCACTGGCGCCGAGGAATGGCATGCTCCCGTGGGCGATGCGTCCGTGGGCGGTGATCTCGAACCAGTACACACCGCGGTGCCCGATGCAGATCCGATCGACTTCGAGCGGTTCGGGAATGATGACATGGTCGACCGATGCTGCCGTGAGCCGCCCCACCTGCGCCAGGTGCGCGGCGCCGGCCCACCCGCCACTCTCCTCATCCACCGTCCCGCTGATCTCGACCGTCCCTGCCAGCGTCACCCCGGCGCGACGGATGCACTCGGCGGCGAAGATGGCGGCGGCGATCCCCGCCTTCATGTCCGAGGTGCCTCGGCCGTAGATGCGTCCGTCGCACACCTCGCCCTCGAACGGGTCGACCGACCACCCTGCGCCGACCGGGACGACGTCCAGGTGCCCGTTGAGGTGGACGCACGGGCGATCGAGCCGCCCGCGCTTGCGCCCGACGACGTTGACCCGCGGAAAGGCGGGCGAGTGCTCGGGACGGTCGGTGGCAGCGTAGTAGTCGATGGCGAAGCCCATGCGCCGCA
>DAIESF010000092.1 GCA_027346425.1 Gemmatimonadota bacterium
CACCCGCGCGTGTCGATCTACATCCAGCCCGACTTCGGAACCGACGCCGCCGGCGGGCAGCACTACCTGCAGATCCGCGATGCCTACTTCGACGTGACGCTCGATGCCAAGAAGGAGCATCGGCTGCGGGTCGGCCAGAGCAAGGTGCCGTTCGGATTCGAGAACCTGCAGTCCTCGTCGAACCGGCTCCCCCTCGACCGGAATGACGCCCTCAACAGCGGCCTGCCTAACGAGCGCGACATGGGGGTCTTCTACTTCTACGCCACGACCGAGGCGCGCCGTCGTTTCAAGATGCTCGTCGACAGCGGGCTCAAGGGGACAGGGGACTACGGCGTCGTCGGCGTGGGGGTCATGAACGGACAGACGGCGAACCGGCCGGAGGCCAACAACTCGCTGCACAACGTCATCCGCCTCACCTACCCGTGGCACCTCCCCAACGGGCAGTTCGTCGAGACCAGCGTGCAGGGGTACGCCGGGCGCTTCGTGGTGCCGTCGAAGTCGAGCGGCGTCCGCGCCCTTCCGGAATACGATGACCAGCGCGTGGCGGCCACGATCGTCTGGTACGCGCAGCCGTTCGGTTTCGTCGCCGAGTACAACTGGGGAAAGGGGCCCGAGTTCGTGGCTGCCACCCATTCCATCGACAGTCGCTCGCTGCAGGGTGGCTTCGTGCAGTCGATGTACCGGTGGCGCGCGGGCAGCCAGGTGGTGCAGCCCTTCGCGCGCCTGCACAGCTATCGCGGTGGGAAGAAGATGGAACAGGACGCCCGGCACTACGAGGTGCACGAGGTCGAGGCCGGTGTGGAGTGGCTCCCGTTCAGCGCCCTCGAGCTGACGGCGCAGTACACGGTCTCCGACCGCGTCTTCGAGGACAACGCCACGATCGGCAACCGCCAGACGGGGCGTTTCCTTCGCCTGCAGGCGCAGTTCAACTACTGAGAGGGGGGCGGGAGATAGGAGAGGGGAGTTCGGCGGCGCCGGGTGCGGGTGACGGCGTGCACTGGTAAGTTCCGAGGCGCCTCCCCTTTCCCAACTTCCAGCTTCTGTCTCGCATGTCCCTCACGATCAACGAGACTTTTCGCGTCGACGCTCCCCCCGACCGCGTCTGGCAGTTCCTGAAGAACCCGGCCGACGTCGTCACCTGTCTTCCTGGTGCTGAGCTGACGGAGACGATCGACGCCCAGACCTACGGCGGAAAGGTGAAGGTGAAGGTGGGGCCGATCACCGCCGCCTACGCCGGGAAAGCGATCCTGACCCAGGTGGACGATCATGCACGCCGCATGCAGATCGTCGGCGAGGGGAAGGAGAGCGGGGGCTCGGGGTCGGCCCGCCTGACGATGACCGGGGTGGTGACTCCTCTCGCGGACGGCGGGAGCGAGGTGAGCGTGGATGCCGTGGTCGACGTCGCCGGCCGGGTGATGCAGTTCGGGCGTGGACTGATCGAGTCGGTCAACAAGCAGCTCTTCCGCCAGTTTGCCCAGGCGGTGCAGACGAAGCTCGCCACACCGGCGCCGTCGCCGGACGCCGGCGGAGCCGCGGGAACGGCGAGCGTCGCCGCGGCGCCCCCGGAGTCGGTCGCCCCCGTCGCCGCCGTAGCCCCCGTCGCTGGCGCCGTCGGGGCGGTACCGCCCATCGCCGCGCCCTCCGGGGCGGCCCCACCCGTTGCCCCTCCGAACGCCGGCGTGGCGTCCGGGGGAGCGATCGCCAAGGGTGAGGAGTTGCGCGCCCTCCCGCTGCTCTGGAAGGTGTTCGTGTCGTGGCTGCGGGGGCTTTTCGGCGGAAAGCGTTAGGCGGAGCGCACCGGCGGGCGCGTCAGGGGAGCGGTTCGCGCTCTTCCATGCGGGCCACGCTGTCCAGCAGCGTGCTGGGCGGGAACGGCTTGACGAGCACCTCGGCGCCGCGCACGTCGCTGACGGCGTCGAGTTCCCCTCCCTCGGCGTAGCCGGTGATGAAGAGGACCTGGGGGGCATGCCCCATCGCCCGCAGCACGGTTGCCAGCTGCACCCCGCCCATGTGCGGCATCACGAGGTCGCTGACGAGGAAATCGATCGGCCCGTCGTGCGCCCTCGCCAGCCGCAACGCGTCCTCGCCGTCCACCGCCGGCAACACCTCGAAGCCGCGCTCGCGGAGGGCGCGCACGGCGAGTGAACGGACCGACGGCTCGTCCTCGGCCACGAGGATCGTCCCCTTGCCGCGCCGGGTGCGCGCCACGGTGCTCAGCGTCGCCGGCTCGTCGGTGTCGAGCAGGGGTTCATCGGTGGCGGGGAGGAGGATCGTGAAGGTGCTCCCGCGCCCCACCTCGCTCTCGACCGTGATCTGACCGCCGAGCTGCCTGACGATGCCATACGTGGTGGCCAGGCCGAGCCCCGTCCCCTCCCCCACCCCCTTGGTGGTGTAGAAGGGCTCGAAGATGTGCGACTGCACTTCGGTCGGCATGCCGACGCCCGTGTCGGTGACCTTGATCTCGACGTAGCGCCCGGCCGGGAATCCTCCCTCACGACGCCGGTCGCCCTCGGCCAGTTCGCGGGGGCGCGCGGTGATCGACAGGTAGCCACCACGAGGCATCGCATCGCGCGCGTTGACGACGAGGTTGAGGATCACCTGGTCGAGCTGCGTCGGATCCGCCTTGATGCGCAGCGGCCCGCCGCGAACGTCGAGGGAGAGGACGATGTGCTCGGTGAGGACGCGCTTGAGGAGGCGCTCGACCTGGGCCAGCACAGCCTCGACCAGGAGCACGCGCGGGGCGATGAACTGACGCCGCGCAAACTGCAGCAGCTGCCGGGTGAGTTCCGCGGCGCGATCGGCCGCGCGGCGGATGTCGCGTACTTCTTCGGCCACCTGCCCCGCAGCCGCGGGGTCGGTTTCCAGCAGCTCGCAGTTGCTGATGATCGCGGTGAGGAGGTTGTTGAAGTCGTGGGCCACGCCGCCAGCGAGCCGGCCGATCCCCTCGAGTTTCTGCGACTCGTGCAACCGCGCCTCCAGCGCCTCCCGCTCGGTGACGTCGCGGACGTTGAGGACGTAGCCGGCGAGCGCGGGATCGTCGGTGTGGTTCGAGGCCACGACCTCGAGGTGTCGGACGAGGCCGCCAGGCGTCGCGGCACGCACGGTGACCGGGACGGCCGTCTCCCCCGGGGCGAGGGCGTCGAGGTAGGCGCGGAGCGCGGCGCGATCGTCGGCGCCGATGCAGCTAAAGATCGACGCGCCGGCGAGGGTCGTGTCATCGAGCCCGAGGAGCCGGCCCAGGACCGGGACGTCGAAACGGATCGTCCCGTCAGCCGCAACGAGGATCGCCGCGTCCGACGAATTGCGCAGGAGGCGGGCAAAGCGCTCCTGCTCGACGGCGCGCTCGCGCAGGAGGGCGCGGCTCTCGCGCAGGGCCACGTACTGCCGGACCATGACGAGCACGAGGAGGATGGCCGTCCCACCGAGGAGGACGCGGGAGACGCTGCTGTCGGCCCGGGATGCCTCGAAGACGAGGACGAGGCCAACGGCCACCAGCGCGACGTACGGCGCGGGGCTGTGCGCGCGTTCACCTCCGGACCGAACCTCCGGGCGCGGCGCGCGTGGGTCGCGCACCTGCCAGAGCGCGGCGAACCCGAGGAGCCAGGTGCCGGCCACGGCGGTGGGGGCGCCGAAGCGCGCCGTTCCGGCCGGCGCGAGGGCAGTCACGATGTCGACCAGAATCGGCGGGACCGCCGCGAATATCGCCAGCTGCAACGCGGGTGCCTCCGACATCCCGCGCGACCGCACCGCGAAATAGCTCAGAGCCACGAAGGCGACGGCGGCGGCGCCCGCGGTCGCGACGAGATAGGCGGGCGACGCCGGTCGCAGGAGTTGCGTCGTGTCGACCTGAGGGATCTCGAACCACAGCTGAAGCGCCAGGAGTGCCGCTGCGCCGACGACGATCGCGACATCGAGGGCGAACTCGCGGCTCCCGTCACGCGGACCGGCCCCCGGGACAAGGGCAACGATCGCGGCAGCCACCAGCAGGTGGCGCCCGCTGGCCAGTAGGTCGCTGACCAGCGGCGATGGGAAGAAGCCGAAGTTCCGCGGCACCCAGTAGACGGCGGACGTGACAAGGAAGACCGCGGTCGCCCCGGCGAACAGCGACCACGTCTTGCGGCTGACGGCGTCAGGACTGCGTAGCGCGGCCAGCACACAGAGCAGCGCGACTAGGGGATAGATCGGGGAATACGTCACGGGGAGCAGTTCCCGTGCCCCGTCCCCGAGCACGCCGTGCGCCAGAAAGCCCACCTCGGCGACCAGCGCAAGCGCCGTCGCCAGCACAAACAAGAGCCAGCTGCGCCAGCGGAAGCCGGCAGGAGTGAAGGGCACCAATCACGTGGGGATAAGGCGGGCGATGTGGGCACCCCCGGGAGGGGGCGCTGCACGCCGGACCATCAGGATCGGGATCGACCAACCGTGATGCGCCAGCGTTCCCTCGCATACAATAACGCACCCCGGCAACGCCGTGTTGGCCGTACCGGGGTCCTCATCGTTCGACCATTCTCAGGCAGTGGCGGCAGCGAGTGCCCGGGCGAGCGCACGCCGGGTGTGCACGCGGGCCAGGTTCCCCTTGTACGCGGCGCTCCCCCGGGCGTCGTCGACGAAGACAAGGCCGTCAGCGGCATGAGCAGCAGCCGCCGCTACCGTTGCCGCCGTGGCCGGCTTTCCGGTCAGCGCGCCTTCCACCGCCGCGAGTCGCATCGCCTTCGGCCCGAGCCCCGTCATGCCGACACGTGCCGCGGTGATTGTCCCTCCGCTCACCTGCACCTGCGCCGCGATCCCGACGATCGCGTACCCCGACGCCGGATCGGGGTTCTTCTCATACGCTCCGCCGCTCCCCGCCCCCCGCGCCGGGACGCGGATTTCCGTCAGCATCTCCCCAGGGTGCAGCGCCGTGGTGAAGACGTCGGTGAAGAAGTCGTCGGCGGCAATGGTACGCGTCCCCGCCGGGCCGGTCGCGACGAGCGTCGCGCCTAACGCGAGCATGGCGGCGGGGAGATCGGCGGCGGGATCGGCGTGGGCCAGCGACCCGCCGATCGTCCCCATGTTCCGGATGAGCGGGTCGCCGATGTGGCTCGCCACCTCGGCGAGGAGGGGGACCTTCTGCCGCACGACGGGCGACGATACGACGCTCGCATGACGCGCGGTCGCCCCGATATGCACCGCCGAGCCGCCGTCGGTGATCGCCGACAGCGCGGGGATGCGGCCGATGTCGATGAGGTGCGCCGGCGAGGCAAAGCGAAGCTTCATCACCGGGATGAGCGAGTGCCCCCCTGCCAGGAGCTTGGGCTCGTCGCCGTACTTGGCGAGGAGGGCGAGGGCGTCCTGAACGCTCGCCGCCGGATGGTATTCGAAGGATGCTGGATACATGGTTAGTTCCCCCCCTTGGCACCCTGGATGGCGGACCAGATCTTGGCCGGCGTCAGGGGCATGTCGAGGTGGGTGATGCCAAAGGGTGAGAGTGCGTCGATCACGGCGTTGGCGACGGCAGCGGTCGAGGCGATTGTCCCCGCCTCGCCCGCCCCCTTCACGCCTAACGGGTTCACGGGTGACGGGGTCACCGTGCGGTCGGTCTCGAAGTTGGGGAGGAACTCGGCCTTCGGGATCGCGTAGTTCATCAGCGACCCGGTCAGCAGCTGGCCATTGGAGTCGTACTGGGCCCCCTCCCAGAGCGCCTGCGCCGTTCCCTGGGCAATGCCGCCATGCAGCTGCCCATCGACGATCATCGGGTTGATCACGTTGCCGAAGTCGTCGACCGCGACGTAACGCTGCACGGTCACCTGCCCCGTCTCGCTGTCCACCTCGACCGCCGCGATGTGCGTCCCGAAGGGGAAGACGAAGTTCCCCGGATTGAAGAACGTCGTCGCCTCGAGCCCCGGCTCCATGTCGGCCGGAATGTTATGCGCGAGGTAGGCGGCGAGCGCCACCTCGCCGAAGCCCTTCGCACGCGACGGCGATCCCTTCACGAAGTAGTTGCCGCCGGCGAAGTCGACGTCCTCGGGCGCCGCCTCCAGCAGGTGCGCCGCGATCTTGCGCCCCTTCTCCTTCACCTTTTGCAGCGAGTTGAAGATCGCCGCGCCACCCACGGCACCCGATCGCGAGCCATACGTCCCCATGCCGAAGGGGACGCGCCCCGTGTCACCGTGCACGATCTCCACGTCGTCGATCGTGCACCCCAGCTCGCTGGCGACGATTTGTGCGAACGTCGTCTCGTGCCCCTGCCCGTGCGAGTGCGACCCGGTGAGCACGGTCACCTTGCCGGTGGGATGGATGCGCACCACGCCGGACTCGTACAGGCCCGCCTGCGCGCCTAACGATCCGACGATGTGCGACGGCGCGAGTCCGCACGCCTCGATGTACGACGAGAGACCGATGCCAAGCAGCTTCCCCTTCGCGCGGGCGGCCGCCTGCTGCGCCCGGAACCCCTTGTAGTCGACCATCGCCAGCGCCTTGTCGAGGGCGGGCTCGTAGTTGCCGCTGTCGTACTGCAGCGCCACCGCGGTCTGGAACGGAAAGGCATCGGGTGCGATGAGGTTCCGGCGGCGCAACTCGGCCGGGTCGATGCCCAGCTGGCGCGCCGCCACGTCAAGCGTACGCTCGAGCACGTACGTCGCCTCGGGGCGCCCCGCCCCGCGATACGCATCCACCGGCGTGGTGTGGGTGTACGCCGCCGTCACGTCCACGTGGATGGCGGGAATGTTGTACTGCCCCGAGAGCAGGGTCCCGTAGAGGTAGGTAGGGACAGCGGGAGCGAACAGCGTGAGGTAGGCGCCCAGGTTGGCGACCGTCTTCACGCGCAGGGCGACGATCTTCCCGTTCGCATCGAACGCCATCTCCACGTCGGTGTCGTGGTCCCGGCCGTGCGCATCGGTGAGATACGCCTCGCTGCGAGTCGCCGTCCACTTGACCGGGCGGCCGACCACCTTCGACGCCCAGGCCACGACGCACTCCTCGGGATAGATGAAGATCTTCGACCCGAAGCCGCCCCCCACGTCGGGGGCGATCACGCGGAACTTGTGCTCGGGAATCCCCAGCACAAACGCCCCCATGATGAGGCGGTGCACGTGCGGGTTCTGCGACGTCACGTAGAGCGTGAGCTCATCGGCCGCCGGGTCGTAGCTGGCGAGCGAGGCGCGCGGCTCCATCGCATTGGCGATGAGGCGCTGGTTCACCAGGTGCTGCTTCACCACCGTCTTCGCCCCGGCGATCGCCGCATCGGTGGCCGCGGCATCACCTAACTGCCAGGTGAAGACGACGTTGCCCGGCGCGTCGGCGTGTACCAGCGGCGCCCCGGGCTTGAGCGCGGACACCGCGTCGGCCACGGCGGGATGGTCGGTGTAGTCCACCACCACGGCGTCGGCCGCGTCGCGCGCAATCGTCGGCGAATCGGCGATGACGACGGCCACCGCGTTCCCGACGTGCGCCACCCGCCCCACGGCCAGGGCGCGATACTCCGCGATCTTGATCCCCGGGTGCAGCCACCCCGGTGGAATCGGGTTCACCCCCGCCTTCTTCATGTCCTCGCCCGTGAGGACGGCGTGCACTCCGGGAATCGCCAGCGCCGCGCTCGCGTCGATCGCGTTGATCGTCGCGTTGGCGTGCGGCGAACGCACGAAGGCCGCGTAGGTCTGCCCAGCGAGCTTGAGGTCGTCGGTGTACCGCCCCGTCCCCGTGATGAAACGCGGGTCTTCCTTGCGCCTGACGCTCGCCCCCATGAGGGACGCGCCCGGCTGTGCAGTCGTGGCCATGAGCCCTCCTCAGTCGGCGGCGACGGCGGAACCGCCGGCGGCCATGGTGTTCGCGGCGATCTGCACCGCCTTCACGATGTTGTGATAGCCGGTGCACCGGCACAGGTTCCCCTCGAGCGCGTGCCGGATCTCCCCCTCGGTCGGGTGCGGGTTGTGCGAGAGCAGGTCGACGCTCGACATGATCATCCCCGGAGTGCAGAAGCCGCACTGGAGCCCGTGCGCCTCGCGAAACGCCGCCTGCAGCGGATGCAGTGCGCCGTTTGTCTCAAGGCCCTCGATGGTGGTGACCTGTGCCCCGTTGGCCTGCACGGCGAGCACCGTGCACGACTTCACGCCGCGCCCATCGAGCAGCACCGTGCACGCGCCGCATTGGCTGGTATCGCAGCCCACGTGCGTCCCGGTCAAGCCGATCGCGTCACGAAGAAAGTGGACGAGCAGCGTGCGCGGCTCGACGTCGCGCGTATACGCACGCCCGTTCACCGAGACGTTGATCTCTGCCATGCTGAAGCTCCCGTATGGAAGATGGCTCGCCCGCGCCCTGACGCCGCGCGCGGGGACGCTAGCATGGCTCGCGGTCCGTGACGCGTCAAGCAAAGGAACGGTCGCAACAGGCCCACGTCACACCGCCCCCCACCCCCTACCGGCTGTGCGCCTTCCGCAGCACCCTCCCGGGGCGTGCCCCAGTCATCGCGCCATCGGCGACCACGCGGACGCCGTTGACGAGCACGTCCCCGATCCCCACCGGGTACTGGTGCGGCGCGGTGAAGGTGGCCTGGTCGGCGATGGTCGCGGCGTCGAAGATGACGAGGTCAGCCATGGCCCCCTCCCGCACGACCCCATAGTCGGCGAGCCCGAGTCGCGCCGCCGGCATCCCGGTCATCTTGTGGACCCCTTCCTCGAGCGTGAGCACCCCGAGGTCGCGCACGTACCGCCCCAGCACGCGGGGAAAGGTCCCGTAGGCGCGCGGGTGCGGCTGCCCCTCGCCCGGCTGCGTGAGGCGCCCGTCAGACGCAATCATGGTCTGCGGGTGGGCCATGATCCGCCGCACGTCGCCCTCGTCGATCACGTGGTAGATCATCGACGCCCCACCGTTGAGCTCCCCCTCGACGACGAGCGGCGCCGCCGCCTCGGGGGTCGGCGGGATCCCGCGCATCACCGCCCAGTCGTACAGCGTCTTCCCCTCCAGTTCGGGCTCCCACGTCACCCGCCCGAACTGCACACGGCGAATGTCGCCGCCGCCGCGATCGTTGAGGAGGAACGCGATCACCCCTCGCACGATGCTGTCGCGCAGGACGGGGTCCTTCATGCGACGCGCCAGTGCGCTATCGCCATTGGCCAGCGCCCAGGGGGGAATGAGGACGGAGAGACTGGTCTGGCTGGCCGTGTACGGATACTGGTCGATCATCACGTCGACCCCCGCCTGGCGCGCCGAATCGACCATCGCCAGGGTCCGGACCGACTGCCCCCACATCTGGCGACCGATCGCCTTGTGATGGGTGAGGACGACCGGGATGTGCGCTTCGCGTCCGATGGTGATCGCCTCCGCCACCCCCTCGAAGAGGCCCAACCCCTCCTCGCGAAGGTGCGAGGTGTAGATCCCGCCGCGCGCCGCGGCGACCCTGGCCAGCGCCACGACCTCGTCGGTCTTCGAGTAGAAGCCGGGGATGTAGCGCAACCCGGTGCTCAACCCGAACGCGCCGTCGTTCATCCCGTCCGCTACCAGTGCCTCCATGCGCGCCAGTTCCGCCGGCGTGGGGGCACGGTTCTCGAGTCCCATCACGCGCTCGCGAATCGCGTTGTGCCCGACGAGGAAGGCGACGTTCATCCCCAGTCCCGCACGAGCCGCCGAATCCAAGTATGGCCTGATCGGGAGCGGACCGCCCCCGTCGGGGCCGCCGAGCGCGAGCGTGACCCCCTGCCGCACATGGCTCTCGGCGGCCGGCAGGCGCAAGAGCGGGTCGAGGTGCGTGTGCATGTCGATGAAGCCGGGGGCGACAATGCGCCCCGCCGCCTCGATCACCGTGCGCGCCGACCGGGGGTCGATCGGCGTCCGGGAGACCCGCGCGATGCGGTCACCGCGAACCGCAACGTCGCCCAGGAAGCGAGCGCTCCCCGTGCCGTCCACCACCGTGGCGCCCCGGATGAGGATGTCGTAGGCCTCGCTCGCCTGCGACCGCACAGGGCGCGCAGCGACGGCGAGCGCCGTGACCACGACAGCCACGGTGTGCAGGAACACGGAAGCGCCGGCCAGCGTCGACGTCCAGCGATGCACGCGCAGTTTCACGATCGGTCCTCTCGAGTCGGGATGCGACCGAAACGTGGCGTCGCG
Organism: Gemmatimonadota bacterium; assembly: GCA_027346425.1. Taxonomy (GTDB): domain Bacteria; phylum Gemmatimonadota; class Gemmatimonadetes; order Gemmatimonadales; family Gemmatimonadaceae; genus SCN-70-22. Next base: position 10,081 of record DAIESF010000092.1, read on the forward strand.
CGCGCCTCCCGGCAAACTCAGGGCGACGGCTCGGCGGGCTCCGGCGCGACATGGCGCGCCGTCCACGTCACCGACCAGCGGCGTTCGCTTTGCGGGTCGACCCAGCCCGCGCTCTTCCAGTCGCCCAGGGCATCGCTCAGCGAATCGGGGGCGCCGATGCACGGGGAGAAGGCGAGATGGAGGTACGGCGCCTCGCGGCGGAAGGGAGTCCACCCGCGCTTGTTGATCCACAGTCCGAGGTGCGTGACGACGCTCGGGTCGAAGGTGACGACGAGTTCCGCATCGCCCTCGCGCAGCGTCGCCACCCCCTGCGGCATGTCGACGAAGAGCTTGCAGGCGTACTTCTTGGCCACGCTGTAGGGGACGACGAAGTCGTGCACCTTGCCGCTCCCCCGCACGTACGGCCAGCGATGCTCCGAGCGCGCCTCGCCCAGCTCGATTTCGTGCCGCGCGAAGACGCGGAGGCGCGCCCCGTCGGGGAGGAGGAGGCGGGTGTGCGGCGTGAGCGGGAACGTCGGGTGCGCCGACCAGATGAACGGGATGCGCTCCGCGCCATCGTTCACGAGGGCGTAGTCCATGCGCACTGAGCCGTCAGGCGCAACACAGACCGCGCGCTGCAACCGGTAGGGGAAGCGCACGCCGCGCCAGGTGAACACGGCGCACTGCCCGTCGGGGGCGGTCCGCAGGTCGAGGTGCGGCTCCTGCGACCAGAGCTCGCCGTGGTCGGGGAGTTCGACGCCACCGAAGGCGCGTACCCATCCCGGGATGCGGCACGCCGAGACGGTCGGGAAGCATTCGTCGAAGCCACCGCTGTCGCCGGTCTCGAGATACGAAGTCCCGTCGATGCCGCGCGCCAGGGGGACGACGTCGCTCGTCCACAGCCACTCGCGCCCCCCCATGTGCAGCTCGGTGATCTTCCCACCTAACGACGGCACCAGGACCACACGCGTCCCTCCGCCGCGCAGTTCGAGGTAGCCGAAGTCTGCGGCTGTCGGGAAGTGCTTCCGAGGCTTGGTGAGGAAGGGGAGCTTCACCCGATCGAATCTACGGAAATCCCGCGGGTCGCAAGTATCCGGGCCACCGCCTCGCCGATCTTGTTGTTCGGCGTGCTCGCGCCGGCCGTGATCCCCACCCGCACGGCCCCGCTCGCCGGGAGCCACCCGGTCGCGTCCGCCTCGACGTGCTGCACACCGGCCACGCGGTAATGCAGTGTCCCGAGTGCCGGGTCGATCGCCTCCGCATCCTCCACGTGATACGTCGGCACCTTTTCCGCGCAGAGCGCGGCGAGGGAAATCGTGTTGCTGGAGTTGAAGCCGCCCAACACGATCATCGCGTCGAGTGGCTCCTGCAGGAGCTCGTTGACCGCGTCCTGCCGATCCTGCGTGGCCGAGCAGATGGTGTCGAACGTACGGTGGTGCGTAGCGCGATACGCCTCGCCGAAGGCGCGCGCCATGGCCGTCCCGACGGCCTCCCCGATCGCCAGCGATTCGCGGGCGAGCATCGTCGTCTGGTTGGCCACCCCGATCTTGCGCAAGTGCGCGTCGGGGTCGAAGCCGGGTGACGAAGCCCTGGCAAAGCGCGCCATGAACGCCTCGCGCTGCGCCGCCGGCACCGGGCCAGCGCCTAACGCCTCGATGTATGCGCAGACCTCCTGCGCCTCGGCCATGTCGCGCACGACGAGAGAGCGCCCCTCGGGGTACTGGAGCACCTGCGACGCGGTGGCCCGCGTCTCCTCGTGGTAGTACTTGCCGTGGATGAGCGCAGTGAAGCCGTCGCGCGCGTACGCTTCCACCCGCTTCCACACGTTGAGCACGCTCCCGCAGGTCGTGTCCACGAGGACACACCCGTGGGCGCGCAGCGCCTGGAAGTCGGCCACCGTGACCCCGAAGGCGGGAAGGATGACCACGTCCGCGGGGGCGACGATGGAGAGGTCGAAGCGCGCCTCCCCGTCGCGAGCCCCCGGCACCGACTCGAGGATCTGGATCCCCATGCGGCGCAGGTTCTCGTTGACGTGCGGATTATGGATGATCTCGCCGAGAAGGAAGATCTTCCGGTCGGGGAACTTCCGCCGCGCCTGGTAGGCGTAGTCCACCGCCCGGTCCACGCCGTAGCAGAAGCCGAACTCGCTGGCGAGGCGGATGGTCACGTCGCCTGCTGTCAGCGTGTAGTCGTGCGCCCGCAGGTAGTCAACCAGGCGCCCGGTGTAGTCGGCGGCAAGGTCGTCGCGCACCGCCGCGCCGAGGCCGAAGCCCTTGCGGAAGTAGCTCTCCGGTGGAGTGCTGGGAGCGGTCATGCCGCCCCCGCCGTGCGCGCCGCACGCGCATCGTCCACGCTGAGCCGGTACGGCACGAGCGCGGCGAGAAAATCCGGGGGCCATGGAATGCGGCGGATCGCATCGCCGCGGTCGGGACCGTCGTACACACAGACCAGTACCAGGTAGCCGGCCATGCGCAGCCGGCCGCCGTCGCCGTAGACGTCGAAGTTCATCCGCAACGAGGTGTCACCGACCTCGGAGACGTAGACCACGACATCGAGCAGTTCGTCGAGGCGCGGCGGCGAGGGATACTCGAGGTGCATCACCCGGCGCGGGAGCGTGATCCCGAAGCGCTCCGCAAACTCTCGATAGCCGATGCCGACCGACCGCAACATCTCGGACTCACCCAGCTCCATGAAGCGCGTATAGGCGTCGAAGCGGATGATCCCCATCGGGTCGCAGTCGGACCAACGGACGCGCTCGCGAATGACGAACGGTGTCCTGGGCATCAGACGCTCGTGCCTTCGCGCGGTGCGTCCGCGCCTGGTGCGACATCGCCGCTCCAGAACTCGGCGGCGATCACCGGGGAGAGGGCATAGGTCACCAGCGTCTCGTACGCGCGCTGCCGGTCGATCATCCCGTTGGTGAGGATGCCGACCGCGCCGGCGCCGTGCTTGGTATCCGTCCCGCCGGTCAGCGCATCCATCGCGTGGCCGAGTTCGACGCCACTGCGCACGAGCGCGGCGACCGCCGGCGGGAGTGGCATGGACAGCGAGCCGCCGAGGAACTCGCGCCCGTCGCGCAACGCGACGGCTGCCCAGGCGCAGGTGCGCATGGCCCCGCCTCCCTCGTCGACGACCCCGCCTTCGAGGCCCACGCCGATGTCGGCGTCGAGCGCCTCGCGGGCGGCGCGGGCGCGCGCGGCGGCGCCGAGCTGCGTCTCCGCATCGCCCACCGGCTGGTCGGGGACGCCGGAGGGAACCTGAACCCCCTCCACCAGCGCCGCCGCGTGCAGCCGCCTAACGACTTGCGACACCGCCGCGACCTTCACCGGATTGCGTGACCCCACGGCGACGCGCGGGACATTCGTTGGATGCATGGACAGCCCGTCGGTTTCTCGTCCTCGTGCCCGCCCGGAAGGGCCCGGCGCGGGAAATCTAAGCAGCGTCGGGGGGGCGTGACGTGCTTGCTCCCCTCGCGAGGGGGGGATAAGCTAGGGCGCCCATGGGTATCCTCCCCACGCACCTCCCGTTGCACACCGTGCCACCGCCCTCGCGCCAGCGCGTCGTGTCATCGCCGTTCACCCTGATCGGTGAGCGGCTCTGGCTCGACTTCGTTAACACCGACGATGTCCGCCGCGGCTCGCGCGTCGACCTCCTGCGCGACTTCGAGTCACTCGTGCGATTCCTCGAGGTGGTTTCCCTCCTCGACGAAGAGCGGGCGACGGGAATGCGGCGGCGCGCCCAACGACAACCCGCTGGGGCCGCCGCCGCGCTCGTCGACGCCCGACGGGTGCGCGCCGCGCTCCGCGCCCTCGCCGAGCGTGGCGCCAATTCGGAAAAGATCCGGTGGGATGCGCTGACCGAGATCAATCGCGTCCTCGGCCGCAGCGCCGGGACGCGCCGCCTCGAGAGCCGGGCCGACGGTTCCTTCGCGCGCGCATTCGTCCCGGTCGGCGACGCCTTCGCCGGGTTGATCATCCCGATCGTCGAGGCGGCCGCCGACTCGCTCATCGCCGGCGAACTCGCCCGAGTCCGGCGCTGCGGCGACCCGCGCTGCTTCCGCGTCTTCTACGATGCCACGCGCAACGGGCGGCGGCGCTGGTGCGACATGGCAACCTGCGGCAACCGGGCCAAGGCGGCTCGCTTCCGCGAACGCGAACGCGCCGGCGACGATCCCGGCGCGGCGCCCCCACGCGGCACCAACGGCACCAACGGCACCAACGGCACCAACGGCACCAACGGCGCCAACGGGCGCCACGCCCGTTAGGCGATCACCACGCCGAGCCCCCGCCCTGGCGACGCGTGTCAGGTGCTGGCAACGGGACGGATGTACCCCATCTCCGCTGCGTACGCATACAGCTTGCGCTGCAGGATGCGTCGCCCGCGAAAGAGTCGCGACTTCACCGTCCCTTCGGGAACGCCCAGCGCAACGGCGATGTCGGCATAGCGCATCCCCTGCACGTCGCTGAGCATCACCGAGTCGCGATACTCCTCGGGAAGCGCCTCGATGGCTTCCACGACCTTCTCGTCGATGAACGAGTCATAGAACTTCCCTTCCGGGTCGGTCTCACCCACCGGCTCGAACGGCGGACCACCCTCGGAGTCGTCGGGGGCGAGGACCTCGCGCGCGTCGATGCGGCGCTTGCGGCTGACGAAGATGTGATAAAGGATCGTGAACAGCCACGCCCGGATGTTCGAGCCGAGCTGATACTGCTCCCACCGCTCCAGCGCCCGCAAGATCGTATCGGAGACCAGGTCCTCCGCGTCGTCACGTGAACGCGAGAGCTTGAGCGCGAAGCTGTGCAGCGCATCGAGGTGCACCAGCGCCTCGCGCTCGAACGCGGCGCGGCGCATGGCATCGGCCTGGCTCGTCATGCCGACGCTCCCGCGCGCACCCGCGTGGATACGAATCGCTTCAGGTCGGTCGCGACCTCCCGGACCATCTCCGCGTCTCCTGTGACCTTCGACAACATCAAGGCTCCTTCGAGCGTGGCGATAATAAAGCGAGACAGGTGCGCGGCGTCGACGCCTTCCTGCAACGAAGGGCCGGCTTCGAACAGTAACGTCTGAATCTGGGAAGCCCACCGCTTGAAGGCCAGTGCCAAATGGGCGCGGGCCCCGCTGTGCTCCTCGGCCATCTCGAGCGCGAGGTCGCCAAACGGTGGCCCGGAGCGAATCCCGAACTCTTCCTGCAGGAAACAGACGGCGTCAATCAGGCGATGAATCCGCTCGAGCGGGTCGATCGAAGCATCGCGCAGGATCGACAGCCCCTGCTCCTCGAAGCGCCCGAACTGCCGGTCGAGCACCGCGAGGCCGAGCTGTTCCTTCGACCTGAAGTAGTGGTAGAAGTGACTCTTTCCGCTGAGGGCGGCGTGGGCGATCACGTCGTCGATCGAGGTTCGGTTGAATCCTTGCTCGGCCATCAAGCCGGCCGCGGCGTCGATGATGCGTGTCCGCGTCTCGCTCATGGCGAATACGTTCAGCCTCATCCCATCGAGAACGCAAGGAAAAAGGGTATGGTTCCGTCCGCTCGTGCGGCGATCAGGACCAGCCCCCACGGTGGCCACCCCGGACCGGCGCCGATACCTTGGCCTCGATGCCGAGCGTAACCGTCGAACGCACCCACCTGCAGCTGCTGACCCGTCCCGGGGCGACGCCGCGCGAAGCGCTCGCTCCCGGCCTCACTCTCGAGGAGGAGCACCCCTGCCCGGTCGCGACCTATCGCGCGCTGTACGGCGAGGTGGGACGCCCGTACTTCTGGCTCGACCGGCTCGCCTGGAGCGACGAACAGCTCGCATCTCACCTCGCGCGAGGCGACGTCCGGGTCTGGATCCTTCGCGACGACAAGGGGATGGGCGGCTACTTCGAGCTGATGAAACACGGCGACGGTTCGGTCGAGATCGCCTATTTC